>NZ_JAPRGK010000007.1:0-165220 GCF_035726465.1 Enterococcus sp. E4-150
GCGATTGTTAAGCTCAATTTGTTTGCTAGCATATTGCTTGCTTGTTAAAAATGTTTGTTGTCTTGAATTGAATCAAGACGCCCTACACATTTGGTTTGTCTTACTTTGTTCAGTTTTCAAAGGTCTAATCTTTTTGTTTCAACAACTCTTTAATCTTATCAGATTCAGAAGAGAATGTCAACAACTTCTTTGTTTATTTTTTCTAAACGTCTTTGTCACTCATTAGCAGCGACTTGATTATCATATCATCTTTATTGTTATTTGTCAATAACTTTTTCGAAGTTTTTTTCGATAAAATCAAGCTTTATTAGCTATCTCATCCAAACGACTTCGTTATTATAACATGACATCAAAAGTGCGTCAACACTATTTTTTATAATTTTTAGTGACACCTTAAAGGAATCATTTAGAACAAATAATAATATAGCAATCTCTTTATAAAATTGCAATAGAAAATTCCCTATTTTTATTTATTATTTTTAAACACGAATATTACAGCATTTCATTGTTTTTTCGTTCATCTAAAAGCTACTTACATTTAATTAACGGATGTTATTCTATTTAATTGTTCGCTAGTTTTTTTATAATGACACCCCTGAATTTCTCACTTGCTTGTATTTTGTACCTTATTCTTTGTTGGATATATAAAAAAACAAGTAAAGCACATGCTTTACTTGTCTTCTGCCTTTGCGATAGGAATAAAGATTCTAAAAATTGTCCCTTGCCCTACTACACTTTCTGCTAAGATACGTCCTTTATAGTTTTCAACCAGTTGTTTAGCGATAGACAACCCCAGACCATTTCCACCCTTCGTTCTAGCTCTTGCTTTATCCACTCGATAAAAACGATTGAAGATCTTATTAAGGTCTTCTTTGGGTATTCCTTCGCCAAAGTCCTGAATCGCGATCTCAAATTCATTCAGAGTGGAAGAAATAGAGATATGGACTTCTTTTCGTGTAGTTGAATACTTTACTGCGTTATCCAATATGATAATGATTAATTGTTCAAAGTGATTACGATAAATTTGCAGGGTCACTTCTTTTGTCAAATCATCATCTAAAGTGATCACATAGTCTGGATATAATATCTTGAAATTATTATAAACTTGATAGGTGACTTCTTTTCCTTTAGTTGTTTCATTCGCATAATGAACATCTACTTGTTCTGCTCTTGATAAGTCTAGCATCTCTTGAACTAAGCTTTTCATACGGCTGATTTCTTGCATGCTGGCGCTTAATGATTCTTCTAATATCTCAGGATCATCTTTCCCCCAACGATTTAGCAGACTAAGATGCCCTTCAATAATTGCAACAGGTGTCCTTAACTCATGAGATACGTCTTCCACGAATTGCTCTTGTTGTTCAATATACAAACGCATACGGTCAAGCATCTCATTGAATATTTCAGCTAAATCTGCCAATTCATCATTTGTGTCGATTTCAGGCATGTGGATATCTGATTGCGGATCTTTACGTATAGTATCCATTGTATCTCTGAGTACCTTGAGTGGTTTTAAGAAATAAGAAGATAAAAAGAAACCTAAAATACTACTTAAGATCAAAGAAACAACTTCTAAAACAATAAGAGTCAATAATAGCTTATTTCGAATATCATAGAAAGAAGATAATTCATAGAAGCTTTGCGCATAGCCGATCTTTTCTCTTGTACCTTTAGAATATATAGGCTGGATAGATAAAAAGCCAGTTTTTCCTTCTAGTGTAACGATCGTTGGAACTTTACGTGTAGTCTGAATCAGGTTTCGACTGTTTTCATGGGTTTTAAAAATCAAGTTCTCGTCCAAATCATAAACATAAAGATCCATTGATGGCTGCCCTAGCTCAGCTATAAAGGAATCGATCTTCATTAAGTTCCCTTCGACCAGTGAAGTATGATCTACGACCTCATCTCCGTCATTTGTCGCTTTCGTCAGATTACGATACGTATTTACTAATGTCAGTTCTTCATCCGAGTTAGCCAAACGAGAAGCTACTTCTGAAATCGTACGCTCTACATTGTTTCTTTCTTTTGCCACAATCAGATTGATAGATGATTTATAGGTAATGACAGCGAAAATTGTAAACACAACGAATATGAAGAAAGAACTCGCAAAGGCCCACTTGATTGTCAAGGAGGGCCCTTTCAGTTCTCTTTTTTCCGATTTTTTCGGCTTTATCACGAGCGCATCACATAACCTGTTCCGCGTACAGTTTGGATATAGCTTTCCTCCCCGGGAACGTCAATTTTGTTGCGAAGATAACGAATATATACGTCCACTACGTTTGTTTCAACTTCTGTTTCGTATCCCCACACTTTATTTAGTAAAACGTCACGTGCTAATACCACGTTCACGTTTTCCATTAAAGTAAGCAGCAACTCGTATTCTCTTTTTGTTAGTTCAATTACTTCATTTCCGCGACGTACGACACGGTTTTCTTTTTCGATAGTCAAATCGCGATAAGTAATAGTAGTTTGTTTAGCCACATTTTTATCGCCTTCAATATCGATTCGACGCAACAATGCACGAAGACGTGCTAATAATTCTTCGATAGCAAATGGTTTGACGATGTAGTCATCTGCTCCGTGGTCAAGTCCAGATACACGATCGATCACAGAATCTCTTGCAGTCATCATAATGATTGGTGTATTTTTGACTTGGCGTACACGTCTGCAGACTTCTAAACCGTTCAATTCTGGGAGCATCAGATCCAACAATATGGCATCCCACTCATTATTTAATGCCGCATCTAAACCAGTTCGGCCGTTGTAGTGGACTTCTGTGTTATACCCTTCATGCTTCAACTCTAGCTCGACAAATCGTGCCAAGTTCTTTTCATCTTCAATGATTAGAATATTGCTCATTTATTATTTTATCCTTTCTATTCTACTGGCTTTTTAAAAACTCTATCATTATACCGATAATATGCTTAAAAATCTATAGTCATTTTATCATGGATAGCAATTTTAAAAAAGAGCTGAAGTCTACTCATAACAATCGACTTCAGCTCTTTCGTCCTCTTTTTATTTTCTCATTTCCTAACAGCCGAAAGACTATTATTCTTCATGGTACCATGAGTAATGGAAGATTCCTTCTTTGTCGACACGTTCATAGGTATGTGCGCCAAAGTAATCGCGTTGGGCTTGGATTATATTTGCAGGCAGACGTTCTGCTCTGTATGAATCGAAGTAAGCGATGGCTGATGAGAAAGTCGGTACAGGTACGCCAGCTTGGACAGCCAAGGCAACGACGTCTCTGACTGATTGCTGATATTTTTTCGTGATTTCAACGAAGTAATCATCTAGCAATAAATTTTCGATCTCAGGATTTTTGTCATAGGCATCCGTAATTTTTTGCAAGAATCGAGCTCGGATGATACATCCAGCGCGCCAGATTTTTGCGATTTCACCAAATGGCAAGTCCCAATCAAATTCTTTTGAAGCGACACGTAATTGAGCAAATCCTTGGGCATAACTCATGATTTTACTGAAATACAACGCTTCTCGGATTTTTTCGACCAATTCTTTTTTGTCTCCCGTGAACTCAAAATCGTTCGTACGAGACAAAATTTTACTTGCTTGTACGCGTTCTTCTTTATAAGCAGAAATATAGCGGGCAAATACAGATTCAGTGATCAATGGAAGTGGCACACCTAAGTCAAGCGCGCTTTGGCTTGTCCATTTACCTGTTCCTTTATTCCCAGCTGCATCAAGGATCACATCTACTACTGGTTTACCTGTTCCTTCATCGTCTTTACGTGTCAGAATGTCAGCAGTGATTTCTATCAAATAGCTGTCTAATTCGCCTTGATTCCATTCTTTAAAGATATCAGCCATTTCTTCTACTGAAAGGTTTAAAATATTCTTCATTAAGTCATAAGATTCAGCAATCAGTTGCATATCTCCATACTCAATACCGTTGTGTACCATTTTCACATAATGTCCGGCTCCATTTGGGCCAATATATGTGACACATGGTGCTCCGTCTTCTGCTTTTGCAGAAATTTGCTCTAAGATTGGTGCAACTAGCGCATAGGCTTCTTTTTGTCCACCAGGCATGATTGAAGGTCCTTTTAAAGCTCCTTCTTCACCGCCGGAAACGCCTGTACCGATAAAGTTGATGCCAGAGTTGGCTAACTCTTCATTACGACGCATCGTATCTTTAAAGAATGTATTTCCTCCGTCAATCAAAATATCGCCTTTATCAAGGTGAGGAAGTAACTCTTGGATTGTTGCATCTGTTGCCGGTCCTGCTTTGACCATTAGCAAGATCCGACGTGGTTTCTCGATAGATTCTACAAATTCTTCGATTGTATATGTTGCTTTGAAATTTTTATCTGGGTGTTCTTCTACTACAGCGGTTGTTTTAGCCCCTGTACGATTGAATAAAGCCACTGAATAGCCGCGGCTTTCTATGTTCAAGGCTAGATTTTTACCCATAACGGCCATACCGACAACGCCGATTTGTTGTTTTGACATATGAACTCCTCCTACATACGGGATTTCTCCCTAATCTCTTACATTATAGCTTAACACGGCTACATTGCAAACTAAAGAACAACATATTTTTTATTTACCGACTACAAAAAAATAAACCTCAAGGCTCCATGGTTAGCCTTGAGGTTTTACATTTTCTAATTAAAATGTATTAAGCTTCTTTTGACATTACGTCCTTACCATCATAGTAACCACAATTTGCACATACGTGATGGCTTTTTTTCATTTCACCACAGTTTGGACATTCGTTTAACCCTTTGATTGTCAATTTGTAGTGTGTACGACGTTTTGCTTTTTTAGCTTTTGATGTTCTTCTAGCTGGTACTGCCATTTTGCTACACCTCCTTGTAAAGTCTTGTATCTAAATTAGACACAATATATTCCAATCTTACTTGTTATCGTCGTCTTTTGATTTAGAATCAAAAAGTTCAGATAGTTTTGCAAGACGAGGATCAATTTTATTCTCGGCTTCTTCCATTTTTCTGCGCTGGTATTCTTCTTCGGAAACAACTTCCCAATCATTGCCTTTTGGAAGTTCTGTTGCTGCTTCCTCTTCTTTTGTCAATACCCGCATTGGAATCGCCAATAAGATGTTGTCTTCAATCGACTCTGCTAAATTCAATAATGGACCTTCAATTAGCAAAATCTCATCTGCAGACATTTGTTCATCTCTACTTTGGAATTGTTCTTCTGTCATGAATACTTCGTCTACAGAAAAATCCATGGGCAGTTCAACAGGTTCTAGTGAACGTGTTGAAGGAACTGTCAAAGTCGTCTGCACAGTGTAATGAACGATATAGCCTTTCTTATCAACTGAGACCAAACCTTCGACTTCCACTGGCGCAACATCAAGTATTAAATTGTCTCGCTTCATGAGAGCGGCTTTCAAGTCGAGCGTCTCATGAAAAGTTAACGGTGTCTCCTGGTATTTTCTCAATTCCAATAAAGACCATTTCATTTTTCATCACTCCTAAGCAACAAAAGCAATTATACAGGGCAAAAAGCATGTTGTCAATGAAATTTTCTTGACACCTTGCAGTTCATAAAAAAACAGAAAAATCTTTATTAGAAAGCCTCTGTTTGCTATCATCCTCAGAATCATTTACAATAATCATTATTCCATTAAAGGAGCGGATGATCTTCATGAACACGAAAGATATCGAATACTATGTCCAAATCGTCAAACAAAAAAATTTTACGAAAGTGGCTAATTATTTCCGTGTGAGCCAACCTACTATTACATATGCATTACAACGTCTTGAAAAAGAGTTTGACACCGTACTTATTACAAGAGATCGATCGCATCACGAATTAATCGTCACGCCTTCTGGAAAGCAGCTGTTTCTCCATGCACAAACCATTCTCCAAGAGATTTCTACTGCAAGAGCTGAAATCACTCAGTTGCAAAAGAAAAAGCTTCGTTTTGGCATGCCTCCTATTATCGGCAATGAATACTTTCCTAAACTGTCAAGTTACTTTATCAAGCATGAATTGATGAATCAAATTGAGATTACCGATGGAGGCTCTCGGGACTTATACGGGATGATCCGACAAGGGAGGATCGATTTAGCTGTATTAGGCTCAACACAGCCAATCGTGGATCAATATTTAGAAACAGAGTTACTTTTGGACAAACGTTTCATGATCGTCGTGCCACCTACACATCCTCTTTCCAAGCAGGATACTGTCTCTTTCAAAGATATAGCAGATGAACAGTTTGTACTATTGAACGAACATTATGTCCACCCCGCAGCATTCACTAAGCTTTCTAAACAAACACATACTCATCCAAAAGTTGTTTATCAAAGCAATGACTTGACGATTTTAAAGAGTATGGTCCGAGAAAATGTGGGTATCGGTTTTTTGGCAGAGATTGCTGTCCATCCTGAAGATCATTTAGTTTGCCTCCCTCTTTCAGATGAAGTTCAGCCTCGCTTCTTGATTTCATTGGCAAAACGAACACAGCAGATCGTCACGCCTCTTCAAGAACAAGTAGTCCAAGTTATCCATGAATTCGTTACAGCACAAAAAAACAGCTCTTCGTAAAAGAAGAGCTGTTTTTATTTTTTATTAAGCTAAATTAGATAGCTGTTGTTTCGCCACGGTAAACGATGCCGCGACGTGAATCAACGGTAATCAATTCACCTTCTGTAATTGTTGTTGTTGCGCCTTTAGCACCAACGATTACAGGAATATCTTGTGCAATTCCTACAACTGCAGCGTGAGAAGTCAATCCGCCTTCTTCAACGATAACAGCAGCTGCTTTTTCGATTGCAGGCATATATTCTTTGTCAGTTGATGGTACAACTAGAACCATTCCGTCTTTTGCTTTTTTTACAGCTTCTTCAGCAGATGAAGCAATAACTGCATTTGCAACGACAGATTTTTGTCCAACGCCTTGAGCTTCTAATAATTTAGAACCAATCATTTGAATTTTCATCACGTTAGTTGTTCCGCGTTCACCAACTGGTACACCAGCAGTGATCAAGATTAAATCGCCTTCTGATGCGAAACCTAATTCAACAGCTTTTTTAGCTGCTAGTTCAAACATTTCATCAGTTGTTGATGGTTTTTCAGCAACTGTTGGGTAAACGCCCCAGTTTAACATCAAACCACGTTTTGTGCGTTCGTCAAAAGTAACAGCCAAGATATCTGCATCTGGACGATATTTTGAAATCATTTTTGCAGTGTATCCTGATTCAGTTGCAGCAACGATTGTTTTCACGCCTAGATTTTTTGCAGCACGAGCTACAGATAAACCGATTGTTTCAGTTACATCTGTTTTATCGAATTCGTTCAATTGGAATGTACCTAATTCTGATAATGCATTTTCAGCTTCTTGGTCGATACGTGCCATTGTTGAAACAGCTTCAACTGGGTAGTCCCCGTTTGCAGATTCACCAGATAGCATTGTTGCATCTGTGCCATCAAATACAGCGTTAGCAACGTCAGAAGCTTCCGCACGTGTTGGACGTGGGTTTTCTTGCATTGATTCTAACATTTGTGTAGCAGTGATAACTGGGATACCAGCAGCATTACATTTTTTGATAATGCGTTTTTGAACCATTGGTACTAGTTCAGCTGGGATTTCAACACCCATATCTCCGCGGGCAATCATAACACCGTCAGAAACTTTGATGATTTCGTCAATGTTGTCGATACCTTCTTGAGATTCGATTTTAGGGAAGATTTGAACATGAGTCATGTCTTTTTCTTCTAAGATTTCGCGGATATCTAGAACGTCTTGTGCTTTACGTACAAAACTTGCAGCGATAAAGTCGATATCGTTGTCTAAACCAAAACGAATATCGTCAGCATCTTTTGGAGTAATACCTGGCAAACTAATAGAAACGCCTGGTGCATTTACCCCTTTACGTGATCCTAGCATACCTGCATTTTTAACTTCTACGACTAATTCACGGTTTGCTTCGTCTTTTTCAATGATTTGCATATCGATCAAACCATCATCAAATAAAATGTGTCCGCCAACGTGAACATCGTCAAATAATCCTGGGTAAGTAACCGCGATTTTTTCTTTTGAACCTACATGTTCAGGATCCATAGAGATGCGTGTTTGATCTCCTACTTCAAATTTGATGTATCCTGCACGACCAAAATCAGCTTCTGTTGTGCCTTGAACAGTTGTACGGATTTCAGCTCCTTTTGTATCTAAAAGAATACCGACATCTTTTCCTGTCTTTTTAACTGCTTCACGGACCATAGTCATACGTGATAATTGTTCTTCATGGTCACCATGAGAAAAGTTAAAGCGGAAGACATTTGCCCCAGATTCAATCAATTGAGAAATAATTTCTACTGAGTTACTTGCTGGTCCTAATGTACTAACGATTTTGGTTTTTTTCATTTAAAAAACTCTCCCATTCAATTTTGTTTATTTAAAGCTGTACACAGCTTAAATAGCTTGGTTTCTTTCACTCTTAAAATGAAAGTGAATTATTTAGATCATATAGTGATAAGTCTGGTTTATGTTTGTTGTTTTCAAGTGTATCAATGATGTCAGACGCAACGATTTCGTTGTCATGGATACCGACACATAATCCACCTTTTCCTTCTTGAAGCAATTCGACAGCGTAAGCACCGAATTTACTTGCCAACACGCGGTCGCGTGCGCTTGGTGCTCCACCACGGACAACGTGTCCCAAGATAGATACACGTGTATGATAGTCACCAAATTCTGAAAGTTTCTCAGCGAATTCATTTCCGCCCATTACACCTTCAGCCAAGATGATCAAGCAATGTTTCTTCCCGCGATCGCGGCCTTCTTGGATTTTTTTAGCAACTGAAGCCATATCAAAATCATGTTCTGGGATGATGATTTCATCCGCTCCGCCAGCCACACCTGACCATAAAGCGATGTCTCCTGCATTGCGTCCCATTACTTCGATAACGAATGTACGAACATGAGAAGTCGCTGTGTCACGAATACGGTCAATTGATTCTAGTACTGTATTGATTGCTGTATCAAAACCGATTGTGAAATCAGTCCCAGGAATATCATTATCGATTGTTCCAGGAATACCTACTGCTGGGAAACCGCGTTTTGTCAAAGCCATTGCGCCATGATAAGAGCCGTCTCCTCCGATAACCACTAGACCTTCGATTCCGAATTTTTTCAATTGTTCGATTCCTTTTAATTGACCTTCTTCAGTTGCAAATTCTGGATAACGTGCAGAATACAAGAATGTACCACCACGTTGGATCTTGTCACCTACATCTGCCACATCAAGACGACGAATATCTCCAGCAACTAAACCGGCAAAACCATAATTGATCCCGTATACTTCCAGTCCTTCGTAAATACCTTTACGAACAACGGCACGAACAGCTGCATTCATTCCAGGTGCGTCTCCGCCACTGGTCAAAATTCCGATGCGTTTCATAATAAACATTCACCTCATTAAAATACTTTATCCTAAGTATGACTTAGGTTTACAACCATTTTTGCGTTAACCACGACTAACATTCTAACATTATTTTTCTCACTTGTCTTGATTTACGGATAAAAAAATGAAAAAAAATGAAAGCAAGTAGTATTTTTTACCGTAAGTTATTTGAAAACCACATTATCTTCGCCAAGCAGATAAATAAGTTGCCCCTTTATACTCTTGCTGTCATCCACCCAATAAGCATCTGACAGAACTACTTTTCGTTGCGTTTTTTCGTGATACATAACTACTGGTATATATCCTGGGTGTTTCTGAAAAATCACTTGTAATTGTTTCATTATCTCGGGATCTTCCCGTTCTTCTGTAATACGCAAATAGCAAGTTTGTGAAGGATACTGGGCTTCTAACTGGTTAGGATCAGCAAAGCTTTCTCCAATTAGTTGCAGTTCCTGATTATATTTGCTGATTTCGCTCCGCCCTTGAACAAAGATCACTCGATCAACGGCAAACAAATTACGATATTTACGATAAAGAGTTGGAAAAACTGTGACAGAAATTTCTCCACTACTGTCGGTTCCTTCAACAAAGGCCATCAGTTCTCCTTTTTTTGTCCGAATTTCTCTAACTTCCTTGATCATCACTAATAAATTGACTGGTTGATTAGGGACGATATCTGTAATCAGCTGAACTTGTTTAGCTAAACGAAGACGATCAAACCCTTCTGCAGGATGACCTGACAAATAAATACCTAAGTACTCCTCTTCCAGCTTCAAGCGTTCTTCTAGTGTATAGTCAGCGACTTCTTCTTCTTTTAATGCCATGATTCCCAGCAAGTCAAGACTTCCACCACTGTAAACGATATTTTGGATTTTTCCTTCGAGATCAAGCATCAATTGTTTCCTGTTAGGAGATAATTCATCAAAAACTCCTACTGCTGTCAGTGATTGCAGTAACTCTAATTTCAGCCAACGCTTATCGATCCGTATGAGGAATTGATCCACTGACTGGAACGGGCCATTTTGTTTTCTTTCGTTTAATATATCTTCTACAAAATCACGCCGAATACCTTTTATCGCTGTCAGTCCGAATCTGATTTCTTCCTTATTGACCAACTCAAAACTGGAATTACTTTGATTAATGGACGGCGAGGAAAGTTTGAGTTTATTTTTACGTGCTTCTGCAATATATTCTTTCAATTTTGATGTGTTATGCCGAACAGAATTCATCAGGCTGGTAAAGAAAGCACCTGGATGATGGGCTTTTAGATACGCCATTTGGAATCCCACGAATGAATAAGCAAATGCATGTGACCGATTGAATCCATAGTTTGCAAATTTTTCGATATATTCATATACGGTCGCTGCTGTTTTTTCCGAATATCCCTGTTGTAATGCTCCTGATACAAAATGCGACTTTTCTTCATCTAATACGTCTTTTTTCTTTTTACTCACTGCCCGTCGCAGAATATCTGACTGCCCTAATGTAAATCCAGCCATAGTCGAGGCGATCTGCATGATTTGTTCCTGATAGACGATCACTCCATATGTGTTTTTCAAAATCGGGATCAGTGAATCATCTGGGTAGCGAATGGCTTCTTTTCCTTTCTTCCTGGCAATGAAGGTATCTATATTTTGCATAGGGCCTGGTCGATACAATGCATTGACTGCGGCAATATCTTCGATGTTTTCTGGACCTAATCTTCGTAAAACGTTCCGGATACCAGCAGATTCAAATTGAAATACTCCTGAGGTTTCGCCTCGTTGAAACAAGAGCAGCGTTTTTGCATCATTTAGCGGGATCTCTTTTAATCGGATCTCATACCCTTCTACTCGCTTAACAGCTTTCAAAGTAAAATCAATAATCGATAAGTTGCGTAGTCCTAAAAAGTCCATTTTCAAAAGACCGATTGCTTCTACCTCATTCATCGTATACTGGGTCAGAAAAGCTTCATCAGAACCGCGTTGGAGCGGAACTAGTTCAAGTAGATTCTTATCGCTGATAACTACACCTGCTGCGTGAGTCGAAACATGTCTTGGCAATCCTTCTAAAATCACTGCAGTTTTGAATAAAAGTTGGTTTTTTTCGCTTGCCTGAACTAATTCTACTAATTGATGCGAAGTTTTATAAGCTTGGGTCAATGTGATTTTCAATTGATTGGGTATTGCTTTTGACCAGCGGTTTGCTTCACTTTGCGATAAACCAAACACTCTAGCTGCATCTCTAAGAACCATTTTTGCTGCCATTGTGCCAAATGTTGCGATTTGTGCCATATGATATTGTCCATACTTTTCTCGAACATAATTCAATACTTCTTCACGTCGATTGTCAGGAATATCCAAATCGATATCTGGCATCGTAAAGCGTTCGGGGTTTAAAAAGCGTTCGAATAGCAAATCATATTCTAATGGATCCACATCTGTGATTTCTAACACATAGGCTACTAATGAACCCGCAGCAGAACCACGACCTGCACCGGTAACGATTTTGTTTCTATGAGCAAAAGCCATTACATCCCATACGATCAAGAAATAATCATTGAATCCCATTTGATGGATGACAGATAACTCGTAGTCCAAACGTTCTTGGTATTCCTTTGTATAATCAGTGATTCGGCGTTCCACTTGCGAATAGCATAACTCTCTTAAATATTCTCCAGCTTGTTTTCCATTAGGAACTGGATAATGCGGAAGTAATTTCTGATGGAACTGGAATTCAAATGAAATCGATTCAGCTAAACGCTGGGCACCTATTACAGCTTGGGAAAGACCCGCTTTTTCGAATCGTTTGATCATTTCTTGTTCTGAAAGAAGATAGCCATTTGCTGTTAGTGGTAAAGATGCAGATAAATTTTCTAAAGGTATTTGGCTTCCATCTTTGATATGTTTCATCACTTCAAGTGCAAAAAGTTCTTCTTGTTGTAAACTAGCGATGGGATGTAATGCACAAAGCGAATAATTTTCTTTTATCACATACTGATACCATTCAGGCAATTGATCAGGCGTGTTTTCTGTCAAGCCGATATAAAAATTTCTAGTAAAAACATTTTCAAGTAAAAACTGCCAATGACCGAAAAAGTTATCCTCTTTATTGAAAGCCTCAGAAACAGAATGATTTGCCGGAACAACAAACGCTAGATGGTCGGTTTCTGTCATTTCTGCAAGTTCCAATTTTTCTTGGATCATTTTTCGGCTGGAAAGTTTCATCAGCTGCTGATAACCTATTTCATCTTTTGCGTACGCAAGCAAGCCATAATTTTTTTCTTCATAAGTATAACTAAGATGTAATCCAATGATTGGCTGTACTCCTTCTTCTACACAAATACGATAGAATTCAGGTGCACCGTATAAGACATCTTTATCCGTTATGGCTAATGAAGTGTAGCCTTGTTTTTTTGCTTCTTGTACATATTCTCGAATACGTATCGTACTTTGTAAAAGAGAATAAGAAGTAATTGTATAAAGTTGTGGGAAAAACATCTTGCATTCCGCCTTTTTTTTCGTTAAAATTCACTAGCGTTAAAAGGTTTGATCCTTTTACTTTCATTAAGATAGCAGGCGCTGAAGTTGATTATTCCACTTCATTTGCTTGCTTGTAATCTGTAGGAATGAGTTCTTTCGTAAGAACTCAAATTTTATTGAGATTTGGTCTCGTTTCTTTACATTCAAAGAAAATCTGGTAAAATTAAGATAGAAAAGAGGTGTTCTTTATGCGATATATCGTTACATTATTCTGGGCTGTCGTTCTAGGTCAAGTAGTCGGTTATATTGGTGCTGCATTAACAAGCGGAACATATGATTTTACTTTGACAACAATCATTTCATTCATTGCGGGTGTCATTATCCTTTTGATTGGTGCAGTTGCGCCAAGAAAAGAAACCTCTGCCCATTCGTAAAAAAACAGCCAAGAGCTTGAGATATCTCAAGCTCTTTTTTATTTTCTACTCCTCACCACCATTATAATCTGCTGCGAAGAACTTTACGAAAGTTGAATAAAGAAAGAAGAATATTTGACAGAACAAACAAACTTGTCACAATAAAAACAGCACTGTAATTATAAGCATGCGCGACTGTCGATCCTAGCATGGGACCTAAAACTTGTCCAAAGTTGCTAAACATCTGATTGTAGCTATAGATTCGGCTGACTCCTTCTTGAGGCGTAATCTTACTGATCAGTGTATTGACAGAAGGCATCAAAGCACCAGTTGAAAAGCCTAAAATAAAGCGAAGTATACCTAATTGGAGCGGTGTAGTGACGAATGCCATAGGTAAATAACAGCAAAATGATAAAATGAGTCCTCCAATTAGAACTTTTTGATTCCCAATCTTATCCCCTAGTTTTCCTAGTTTCGGTGAAGAAAAGACAGCGGAAACACCAGCTATCGAAACAATCAAGCCGCTGACAAAAAGGATATTTTCTGTACTTCCGCTCAATTCACGAATATATAAGGTCAAAATAGGGCTGATCGTAGTGATTCCTATCTGTAAAATCAAGGTCGTAATGAAGAGACCGATCAAAATAGAGAGATGATCCATTTTTGAAAAAATTTCTTTGGTGCTTATCAGATCTTTTTTCTCGATTGGATGGAAATCTTCTTTGACTAAGAAAATGGTCAATACCGTTGTGATCATCAACAAAGCCCCTGTGATCAAGAATACATTTTCCATACCAAACCACTGAGCCAGTGCACCGCCCATTGAAGGTCCGATCAGATTTCCAGCAATCGCTCCGGTAGACAATGTTCCTAACGCCCATCCGCTCTTTTCTCTAGGTGCCTGTGAAGCAATCATCGCTGTGGCATTTGGAATATATCCAGACAAAATCCCATTCCAAAACCGCATGATCAAAAGCCAATACGCGTTCGGTACAAAAGCCAAAGATCCCATTGTTAATGTCATCCCTGCTGCTGCACGGATCATCATGAGTTTTCGGCCTTTTCGATCAGCTAGATTTCCCCAGATTGGTGCAACCACGGCAGATGCAAAAGCAGTCACAGAGATTGCTAGTCCCGAAAACAATTCGATTTGATCTTTTGGTGTTCCTAGTTGCTCAACATAAACTGGTATGAATGGCATAACTAAACTAATACTTGCACCAGTGAAAAAACAGCCAATCCACGCAATCACTAAATTTTTTCTCCAATTAATCTCCATCTATCATCCCTCTTTCGTCTCTTTTATCATACCTATTTTCGAATAAACAAGCAACGATCTCGCCAGTAAAAAGAGAAAAATCCCGCAAAGGTCATTTTATATGTAACGTTCTTTTTATGTAAAACAAAAAGAGATCAGAACAAATACTGTTCCAATCCCTTCTCTTTAGTTAAATTGTTGCTAGAATGATGAAGTTGATAATGAATAAAATATCAACGATCCACAAAGCAACAGAAACTTGATTGTATTTTCCTTTGATTACTTTCACAATTGTATAGAAAATAAATCCTGCTGCAATCCCATAGGAAATGCTATAGCACAATCCCATAAAGATCGATGCAAAGAAGGCCGGTAAAGCTTCTTCCATATCTAGCCATTTGATGTCTGCAAAAGAAGCCATCATCATTACTCCAACTAAAATCAATGCTGGCGCAGTTGCTTGATTTGGTACAATGGCGATCAGTGGAGAGAATAAACTACTTAATGCGAATAGCACTGCCACTACTACTGAAGTCAAACCAGTACGTCCACCGGCCCCGATCCCAGCTGCAGATTCGACATAAGTTGTTGTATTCGATGTACCAAAGATAGCCCCCACAGAAGTAGCGATCGCATCGGCAAATAGTGCTTTATCCATTTTTGTTTTGAACCCACGACCATCTTCCAACGCGATCTCGTCTTCTTTTGAGAAAATACCTGTGCGGCGTCCTGTACCGATAAATGTTCCGATCGTATCGAAAGTATCAGATAAACTGAATGCGATGATCGTCATCAATACTTGAGGAATCTTGGAAGAATCACTGAATAAAGATTGCATGCCTTCAGAACCAAATGCTGCACCGAAAGTTGTTCCTAATTCTTTAAATGAATTACCTAACGAATTCGTTTGCCAATCAATGGAACTTAAATCAACAACACCCATAAAAATACCAAGGACTGTGGTCGCTACGATACCGATAAGAATAGCCCCACGGACATTTTTTACAACTAAAATGGCTGTCAGTACCAAACCAATCACAGCCAATAAGATAGGAGCGTTGTCAAAGTTGGCTAACGCAGGGACGATTCCACCATTTATCGTAACATTTGTCGCTTTTCCGCCTTCAACGACAGAGCTCGAAATAGCTGACTGGTCTGCTGAAAAAGATAAGAATCCTGCATTTTTGATTCCGACATACGCAACGAAAATACCGATCCCGCCACCAATCGCATGTTGAAGACTTTCGGGAATCGCCCGAATAATCATTTTTCGAATATTTGTGACAGTAATAAAAATATTGATTAATCCGCAAATAAACACCATTGCCAAGGCTTGTTGCCAAGAATAACCAAGCCCAAAAACAACCGTAAAAGTGAAAAATGCGTTCAATCCCATACCAGGTGCCTGAGCATATGGTACATTTGCGAACAATCCCATTACCAGCGTACCAATAATCGATGCAATGATTGTCGCTAGAAATACTGCTTGGAAGGGCATACCTGATGCTGACAAAATCGTCGGATTTACGAATAAGATATAACTCATGGCAAAGAATGTCGTTACTCCCGCCATTATTTCAGTTGATACATTTGTATTGTTTTTCTTTAAACCGAAAAACTTTTCCATAAAAAGTTCCACTCCCTGAATTTTTTTCTGATGGAAAACTATAATAATAAAAAATAAGTAAAATAGGGCAAATCCATCGAACAATTTCAAATTATATAGACGTTTCATTCGCTTTTCAACGTTTTTTTAACAAAAAAAGCGAAAATAATACTTAACGTTCGTGTCTAGCTTGTGTTTAGCTATTTATATAGCCATAACTGTAGTTTTTGTTAGGAATAGCTGATTGCTCTTGTTAATTACCTAAAATATGCTAGACTAAAACAAATGCTAGTTGAGGAAAGAAGGACCCTTATTGAATAAAAAATTAATTGCCATCGATCTGGACGGAACTACCCTCAATCAAGATTCGATGATTACATCTAAAACAAAAGAGACTCTGAAAAAAGCAATCAATGCCGGTCATCATGTCAGTATTGCTACAGGACGCCCATTCCGAATGAGCCATCAGTTTTACCAACAATTAGAATTAACAACACCGATGGTTAATTTTAACGGCGCATTAGTACACATCCCTAATCAGCACTGGGATGGTGAAAGAGAAACGTTGATCAATCGTGAAATCGCTTTTGAAATCTTATCGCAAAAAAAGCAGCTAAATTTAGATTTTATCGCTGCTGAAAATCGTGATACTTTTTTTATTGACAGTTTTGATTTCTTTGATGAAAAAATTTTTGCTTCTTCTCGTCCAGGAGAGAAGAATTTGCTTTCTCCTAAAAATTTGACGACAAATCCTACATCTTTGCTTGTCCGAACAGACAAACGTTTTGCAGGAGCTGTATCTGCTGAATTAACACGTCAATTTGGCAGTTATGTCGATGTTCGGACATGGGGTGGACCTACTGCCATCTTAGAGATTGTTTCAAAAGGAATCCAAAAAGCAAAAGGCGTGCAAGAAATTGCTAACTACCTGTCTATCGATCAAAAAGACGTCATTGCCTTTGGTGACGAGCATAATGATTTGGAATTGTTGGATTATGCAGGTTGGGGAGTAGCTATGGCTAACGGTACTGATCAACTCAAAGGCATTGCAAATGATGTCACTCCTTTGAGCAATCAGGAAGACGGTTTAGCTGTTTATCTGGAAAAACTACTTAAACTATAATAGAGAATTAGATTCCACAAAAAAGAGGTTGTGACAATTTTTGTCACAACCTCTTTTGCCGAGTAAACGGTGTTCTCCTGCCAACTCCTCAATCACAAGTCACAATATTCATAAAACATGAGAAGCTGTTTTTTTGAACTTGTTCCTTGTGACTCGGAGCTGAACGGCAGGCCCACGACCTCTTGATAAACGGCGTTCAATCAGCTGTCCTTCGGTATTAGCTCAAAAACGGCAAAATATGAGAAGCTATTTTTCCGTTTTGTTTCTCTAATACTCAGGTCAGGGCGCTGATTTCACAACCTCTTCCTTAAACGGTGTTCAAAAGCCAGTTTCTCGGTATGAAGTCAAATTTAAGCAAAAATGTGAGAAGCTATTTTCACAAAATTTTTCTTCATACTCGAAACTAAGCGGCTTTTTCACGACCTCTTTTTTATTTTGCCATGAACATATCATAATACGCGTCCATTATTTCTTTAGCAATCGTCAAGTTCATGTGGTCTTGTTCGTCTAATAAGTTCGGCAAGACAACACTGATGGCAATTTCCGGATTGTCTGTTGGTCCGTATGCCACGATATTACTATTGACTGTCGTAATATCTGGATGACCTTCCGCAACCGTTTCTGCAGTCCCTGTTTTTGCGGAAAGGTCCATTTTCGCACTGGCTAATGGTTTGGCTGTTGTGTAAGGATCGGTACCATGGACAACTTGGTGGAATCCTTCACGGAGGATCGCCATATTTTCTGCAGAAATATTGACCGTATTTTCTACTGTTGTGCCAATTTCTTTCTTCACTTCACCCAAGTTTCCATTTTCGTCATTGCCATAGATCGCTTTGACTAGGTGCGGCTGTACTCGTTTCCCGCCATTAGCGACTGTTGAAGCATATTGAGCTAATTGGATTGGTGTATATGTGTCAAACTGTCCAAATGCCAAATCGGTAAAGTTACCTGGAGTATACCATTCTTTGCCATTATCCGCATTGAACTTCTTCATATAATCAACAGAACGTGAGATCCCAGGAGATTCATTCGGCAAATCGATCCCAGTCGTTGTACCAAGACCAAACTCTTTGAAAGAGTCTCTCAATTGCTGATAAGCTTTAGCTTCTTCATCTAAACTAGGTAGTCCCATTCCAGGTGTATAGTCTAGTCCTAACATCTTTAACGCCACTTTGATCATATACGTATTAGAAGACAATTCCAATGCTTTGACTGCATCAAGAGCAACTTGTCCGCTTCGATTAAAGACAGAGCTTTTTTCTGAAGAACCTTGCAGACGAATCGGCTCATCAATCAAAACTTGATTTCCGCTGATCGCGTTACTTGCCCAGCCTGCTGTCAAAGTACCAGCCTTGACTACAGACCCTGGAGCAAAGGCGCTAGTAATCGTGCCTAAAGCATTCTCGGTGATTTCTTTGGAACCTTGTTCATGACTGAAACCAGTCATTGCTAGCACTTCTCCTGTCTGAGGATTCATAGCCACTGCATAAGCACCAGGCGAATACTGTGCTTTGCCGTTGTTGATCAATGTTTGATAATTCCTTTTCAAAATTTCTTCTACTTTTGATTGGAATTCTGCATTCATAGATAACATTAAATTAGAACCTTTTTCCCCAGAGAAGATTTCTTTTTGATTCGAAACATTTCCTTCATTATCAAGGGAAACTTCATATTGGGTTTTGGTTCCTTGCAGGACATCTTCATATTGTTTTTCCAAATAACTTTGTCCTACACGGTCATTCCGAGAATAACCTTTTGCTAGGTATTTCTCTGCTTCATCTGCTGGAAGTCCTTGCTTTTCAGTCGTCACACTGCCAAGAATACTTTTCAGTGAACTTGCTGCATTATATTCTCGTGTCCAGTCTGTGCCAGTCGAAACTCCTGGAAGTTCAGAAGCGCGTTCTGCCACAACAGCTAACTCTTGATCAGTAACACCAGAGTTTTTGATATAGACAGTGTTTAATTCATATGCACTATTCATCCGTTTAAAGATGGTAGCAATTTTTAATTGCTCCTCGTT
This sequence comes from Enterococcus sp. E4-150, assembly GCF_035726465.1. NCBI lineage: Bacteria > Bacillati > Bacillota > Bacilli > Lactobacillales > Enterococcaceae > Enterococcus > Enterococcus sp. E4-150. Next base: position 19,277 of record NZ_JAPRGK010000007.1, read on the forward strand.
TAAATTAATCTCATCAGCTGTGACTTTATTGACCATCGCACTATATTGTTCGCTGTTCCCTAATTGCTTTTCTTTTTCCGAAAGTCTTTTTGTGGCTTCTTTCAAATGTTTGGGATCAGCCAGCCAAAAATCTTTTTTATCTCTATCTGTCAGATTTTCATCTACCGGAACATCGATCAGCGAGTTCAGCTTCGTTGCGATTTCAAGCAAATCTTTAGCCGTAACTTGTGTTCCTCTCGTATATGTGATGGCCTGATTCGCTTTATTCGTAACTAAAGCTTTTCCTGTGGAGTCGTAGATCATTCCGCGAGGAGTACTTTCTTGGACCGTAATCGTAGAAGTAGACTTCACTCGCGCCTCCATCTCTTCGCCGTTCACGATCTGCAAATAACCCAATCTAGCAATCAACGCAACAAATAACGTAAATATAATGAAAAAAAGAAAATTTAAGCGAAAAGGAACATGGGACCGGCGAAACGTTTTGTTCTTAGGTTCTTGTGCACCTTTTCTTATTTTTTCTAACCAAGAAGTATTTAATTTTTTTTTCATAAAATCTTTCATCATTTCCTATCCTTCCGCCTATTTACATTCATGCTTCATTGTACCCAAAAACTTCTTAATAAAAAAGAAAAAATGGGCGGAGCAAGAAATTCTTTACCTAATTTCAAGATAAAATCAACTTTTTGTTTCACAGCAATCACTTAAAGTTACATATCCAACTATTTTTTTCATTAAAAAATAAACTTATTTTTGAAAATTATGTTTTCTTAAGTCGTGAAACACTTTGGTGGATCATTTATTTGTGGAAAACTACGTTTTGTTATTCTAAAAAACTTATATAAAAAATAGTAAGGTTTTTATTTCGAATCCATAAAATATTCTTGGATTGCTTCTCGTGTTTTTTTCACTTTTTCGCTAAGCTTTTCGTTTTTAGCCATATAGAAATAAAAAATGATATCGATCGTAGCAAATTGGGCCAAAAGTGAATTAGTTGCCGCACTTCGATTCGTGATTTCTTTTGGTCTAGATGTTTGTACGAGTACATCGGCTATCTTGCTAAGCGGGTTATTTCCAAATTGCGTCAACGCAATGATTTCGATATTCATGCTTTTCGCCAGCTCGGCTAATGCGACTACATCTGCACTTCTACCTGAGTTTGAAACAAGCCAAAGCACTTTCTTTTTCTCATTGCTGACAAGTTGCGGGAGCAAGACGTGGATATCTTTTTCAAAAATGATTGGCTTACCGACACGAGACCATTTTTGCAGAATATCTTCTACTACTAAAGAAGAGGCGCCAACCCCATATAAAAAAACAGTCTCTGCCGATTCCAAACACTCTACGACTTTTTGGATCGTTTCTTCTTCTAGAATATCTACTGTTTCTTTTATCGCTACTTGTGCATTGTTACCAAGTTTGTTTTTGATAGAGTAAAAGGACTCATTTGCTTCTATATCACTAAAACCTTCATCGATTCCAGTCTGTAGTTCTGTTGAAATCGTGATTTTGAAGTCCGTCAGACTTTGAAAACCGATTTTTTTGGAAAAACGTACAACTGTCGGCGCACTCAACCCGGAAGCTTCTGCTAATTCATTAGCTGTCATTGTAGGGACCTTCTCAATATTACCGATAATGTAGTTGGCCAACTTTTTTTCTGCTGAAGAATAATCTTCCATCATACTTTCAATACGACTAATTACGCTCATAAGTTCCTCCACCCTTTTAATGATAGTCTATGTAAGTATACCATATCAGACCCTTATTCACGGTCGTATACTGGATAAAAAAACAAAAAAACAATCCGCCCAACAGAATATCTTATCCCATCAATCCCACAGATTCTATTGAGCATCTGTGTCTTTGAGGAATACCTGTTATCTATTGTTCGGATTGTTTTCTATCTACTACTTTTTTACAGGAAATTTACCTATTAGTTTTCTCTGCTGTAATTTTTGACTTCTGCTTCCATAGCATCAATAAAGATATTCAAATCTTCTACAGCTGTTTCTTTACTTCCATAACGACGTACGTTCACTGTTGCATCTTCCAATTCCTTGTCTCCAACAACCAATTGGTAAGGGATCTTTTGTGTTTGAGAGGCACGTATCTTATAGCCCATTTTTTCATTACGATCATCAACTTCTACACGCAACCCCTTCATTTGCAAACGTTCTTTGATTTCATAAGCATAATCGCCATGTGCATCAACAGAAACAGGGATGATTGTTGCTTGTATAGGTGCCAACCATGTTGGAAAAGCGCCTTTGTATACTTCTGTTAAATAAGCAACAAAACGTTCCATTGTAGAAACGATTCCGCGGTGGATAACTACTGGACGATGCGTATTTTCCCCGTCTTCTCCAACATATGTCAAATCAAAGCGCTCTGGCAATAAGAAGTCTAATTGTATAGTTGATAATGTTTCTTCTGTACCAAGAGCTGTTTTGACTTGAACATCTAGTTTTGGTCCGTAAAAGGCTGCCTCGCCTTCTGCTTCAAAGTAATCTAGTTCCAATTCATCCATAGCGGCTTTCAGCATTGCTTGGGCTTTTTCCCACATTGCGTCATCATCAAAATATTTATCTGTATTGTTTGGATCGCGATAGCTCAAGCGGAAACGATAATCTGTAATATTGAAGTCAGCATATACTGCCACCATCAATTCAAGCGTACGTTTAAATTCATCTTTGATTTGATCAGGACGAACAAATGTATGACCATCATTCAACGTCATTTCTCGTACACGTTGTAAACCTGACAAAGCACCTGATTTTTCATAGCGATGCATCATTCCTAATTCAGCGATACGAATTGGTAATTCACGATAAGAATGGATCGTGTTTTTGTAGACCATCATGTGATGAGGGCAGTTCATTGGACGAAGAACAAGCATTTCGCCATCTCCCATATCCATTGGCGGGAACATGTCTTCTTGATAATGATCCCAGTGTCCAGATGTTTTGTACAACTCAACATCTCCCATTATTGGTGTATATACATGTTGGTAACCTAGACTAACTTCTTTGTCTACGATATAACGTTCGATCGTGCGTCGGATTGTTGCCCCTTTTGGAAGCCAGAATGGCAAACCAGAACCTACTTCTGGGGAAACCATGAACAAGTCAAGTTCTTTTCCTAGTTTACGATGGTCTCTTTCTTTTGCTTCTTCACGGAGACGGATATATTCTTTCAAAGCTTTCTTGTCAAAAAAGGCTGTCCCGTATACACGTTGCATCATTTGATTGTTTGAGTTTCCACGCCAATAAGCACCTGCCACTGATAATAATTTAAATACTTGTATACGGCCAGTGGATGGAACATGTGGTCCACGACACAAATCGATGAATTCGCCTTGTTGATAAGCAGTAATCACTTCTTCTTCTGGCAATTCACTAATCAGTTCTACTTTGTACGGATCACTTGCAAAAATTTCTAATGCTTCCTGTTTTGAAAGAACACGGCGTTCGATTGGCAGATTTTCTTTGACGATTTTCATCATTTCTGCTTCGATTGCCGGCAAAACTTCTGCAGTTACTTGGTTTTGTCCATTATCTGTATCGTAGTAAAACCCTGAATCGATAGCTGGTCCAACGCCAAAGTGGATATTTGGATAGAGGCGACGCATGGCTTGGGCCATCAAATGAGCTGCTGAATGACGGACTAAGCCAAGTGCATCTTCATGGTCTGGTGTGATGATCTCAATACTTGCATTTTCCTCGATTGGACGAGTCAAATCAACGAGTTTTCCGTTCACTTTACCAGCTAAAGCTTTTTTTGCTAAGCTTTTTGAAATGCTTTCAGCAATTGCCAATGTTGTTGTTCCAGACTCAAATTCTTTAACTGCACCATCTGGAAAAGTAATTTTTATCATAATAGTTTCCTCCTTGAAATGTTTTGATTGATCAGATCATCAAGCTGAAGAACAAAAAAATCCTAGCATCTCTTGAAAAGAGATACTAGGACGAAAAGTTCGTGGTTCCACCTAATGTTCAAACGCAAATGCGTTCCTCAAGCGTTGTAACGGTCCGACCGCCCTTGCTTCAACAAGGGTTTCGAAAGTGGTCATCCTTTGGTTTTCTCCTGGAAAAGTTTCAGCCTAGCTTTTCCTCTCTTATCGAAGACTCTCAAATTCAGTTGGCTTTCTCATCAATCAATTATGTGTTTATTTAACCACTAATAAATAGAAAAATCAAGTGGGAAACTAAACTTATTTTTTCCATTCCCCATTTACACCGTATGTTCCTTTTTTCATCTCATTGATGATGACATGGATGTGTTCTTTTGGTGCCTGCGTGTTTTTATGAACAGCTTCCGTGATATCTTTCATCATATTTTCTAATTGTTCCGGACTGCGGCCTTCTACTAATTCGACATGTACGAATGGCATAATGCTCTCTCCTCTTTCTGATCGTTCTTTTTTCAACTCGATTCTATCATACTATGTTTGTCTTGGGTACTGAATCAGGAAAAATGGCTGGATCTTTTTTTGCTCTCAAGGCACTCAAAATAGAGACCGTATCCACGACTTCTTGCAAAACAGCTCCGAATAATGCGGGGATTAGTCCCGTACTTGCAATTAACATCAAAAAAATACAAATAAAGATGCCAATCAGTACAGATTGTTTCGCTATTCTCATCGTATCTTTTGAGATCACTACTGCTTTTGCTACACGTAAAAGATCATCTTTCAAGATGACCGCATCTGCACTTTCACTAGCAGCTGTAGAACCATGAGCTCCCATTGCAATGCCGATATCTGCAACAGCAAGTGCTGGTGCGTCATTCACGCCGTCTCCTACCATCGCAACAGGTCTTTGATCTTTAGGGATACTTTCTAAAATGGTCAGTTTATCTTGAGGCAAGCAACGGGCATGTACAGAATCTAATCGGACTTTTTCTGCAATCGTTTGAGCAATGGCAGATCCATCCCCGGTGATCATCATCAAATTTTTCACATCAAGTTTTCTTAGCTCCTTGATTGTCTTTGCTGCTTCTGGGCGAATCTGATCCGAAAATAGGATCGTTCCTGCAAAAGATCGATCAATTGTTACATAGATTGCTGTATTGGACGTTTCTATTTCTTCAGCTGAAACAAAAGAGGCACGTCCAATCTTTACTTCATGATTATTGACTACTGCTTGTATTCCTTGACCGGTCACTTCTTTCAGTTGACTAACAGGATACAGTTGGCTGTTTTTCACGTTGTTCACTAACGAACGAGCTAAGATATGGCTAGATTCCTGTTCTGCACTAGCTGCATACAGAAGTAGCTCTTCTTTTTTTATTCCATTGACTGGCTGAATCGCCTCTACTTCCAATATCCCTTTGGTAAGCGTTCCTGTTTTATCAAAAGCAATCGTTTTTGTACGTGCGAGCTTTTCAATCGTTGTTCCAGTTTTTACAACGATCCCGTTTTTACTTGAACGGCTCATTCCTGCAACTAAAGCAATGGGCGCAGCTAGAATCAGTGGACAAGGTGATGCCACTACCAGTACCTCAGCAAATCGTAAAGGGTCTTTTGAGAACCACCAAGAAATACCACCGATCAAATAAGCAATCAACGTGAAAGGGACTGCATAACGATCAGCTAAACGGACAAATCGGGCAGGCTTTTCTTTTGATTCTTCGACTAGTTTAATAATCATTTGATACTGGCTGTCTGCGGCACGTTTTTCAGCGATCATTTGGATCGATCCGTCTCCATTTAAAGACCCTGACATAATCTGATCTCCAGGTTTCTTGGTTTCCGGGCGGGACTCACCTGTCAAAGAAGATTCATCGACCGAAGATTCTCCTTTGGTCACTCGACCATCTGCGGGTACAAGTTCGCCAGGCTTGACTAGTAACTGGTCATCAATATTTATTTCATCGATTACTATATCCTGCAATTTTCCTTCTTTGAATCGATGGGCAATTCTTGGGGTGTTATCTAACAAAGACTGCAGTTCTTTACCCGCTCGTTTATTCGCGTAATCCTCTAGACTATCTCCGCCCGTAAGCATGATCAATATCATCAAACTAGCCCAGTATTCTTTGACGGCTAATGTTGCAAGGATTGCGGTAATCGCTAATACATCTACGCCATATCTTCCTGAACGTAACGTCTTGATCATTTCCAAAAACATCAAGAAGGCGAGAATCCCTCCAGTAAATGCGACAATCGCAAATGCAAGGGCTGGCTGGTGAAAAACAAATTCACTTAATAAAGCTATCCCACCAATAAGCAAAGTAAGTAAAAATTTTTTGAAATGTGTCATTGTTTTTTCTCCTCTTTTATGTGACTTAGAGAGGTTAGTAATAAATTTCCAGCTACCTCTTTCATCTTAAGCATAGTCCTTGACTAGCACTTTTTAAAACAATAGGCCTTAATTGAAAACAACTATCACTATCAGCGTTTCCAAAATTCATCAGTTCTACAAACAAAAATATTCAGCAAGGATGACTTTTTCGATTCATCAGTTAAAAAGTACCTTTTTTCGAAAAACTATGCTATACTTTTAATTCGTTATTTACGGCGGAAGGAGTAAACATGCGATGAATGAGAAACAACTAGAACAAACGCACGTGGATGAAACGATTGAACTAATCCAGATCGAACAAAATATGCTGGATACAAAACAACAAGAATTGACTCAGGAAATGAATCATTCGACAAAAGACACAGCTAATCACAAGATTCGAGCTGGTTCCAATGAAGCTTTTTATGAATCTGCTGTTGAATATCGCCAACATGAGCAGGAATTGCTTTTGAAATACCATACTCTTGAAGCACAGCAAAAACGCCTGCAAACGTTGTCTGTCATGAAAGATAGTCCTTATTTTGCCCGTATCGACTTTAAAGAAGACCGTGAAACAGAAACATTATATCTAGGTATCGCTTCTTTAAGAGATCTGGCAGAAGAAATAATCGTTATTGACTGGCGCGCACCAATTGCCAATCTTTATTATGAAGGTGAGATTGGTCCCGCATTTTATGAAACTGAAACAGATAGAATAGATGTCGATCTGCAGTTGAAACGACAATTTAAAATCCAAGAAGGACGTATTTTATCTATGGTAGATACGTCGGAAGTAATCAATGATGACTTTTTGCTAGAGATATTGGATGAATCATCAAGCAACCATATGAAAAACATCGTCTCTACGATACAAAAAGCACAAAATGCAATCATTCGGGACACAACAAGTAAAGTAATGCTGATTGAAGGAATCGCCGGAAGTGGAAAGACATCCGCTTTGCTTCAACGTATTGCTTTTCTGTTGTATCATAATCGCAAGTGGCTCGAGGCTGAAAACGTTCTTCTATTTTCACCCAACCATTTGTTTTCTGATTACATCTCGACTGTATTGCCTTCATTAGGTGAAAGCGGCGTGCCTACACAGACATTCAAAAATTATTTGGTGCAGCTGCTGCCAGAGTTTTCTTTACTAGATGAACAGCAACAAGAAAGTGGGTTTTTGCTAGGGGAAAAAGATCCGATACAAGTGATGAAAAGCGGATTGACCTTAGTCGATCAGATTGATCGCTATATCCAAGGCATCACAAACTACGGTCCCTTGTTCCGTGATATGAAAATAAATGGCCGTACGATCCTATCAAAGGAATCGATTCGCCAATGGTATAAAGAAACAAATGAACAATTACCTTTACATCATAGACTCTCTCTATTACAAACGAAGCTCCTGAAAAAATTAGGCGGTCTGCAAAAAGACGAAACACGTCAGCAATGGGTCAAAGATCTGGCGGAAGAACAGCTCCAAGAACTATACGCAACAGATCCTAATCTTGAATATACAGAACAAAAGGAGCGTTCATTACGTAAAAAACTGGCCAACCAAATCGTACGTAAAAGATTCCGTCGAATCCATCGAGGGATCATGAATTATCAATTTGTCAATATAACGAAACAATATCTCCACTTTCTACAAACTGTGCCACTTTCTCTTCTAACAGGACATAAAATCAGCGAGACCAGATGGCAGGAACATTTGACAACTGTTCGTACACACTTGCGTCAAAGAGAATTGCGTCAAGAGGATGCTGTACTATTCTTTTTACTGATGCGCCGAATATATCCAGTGACGGTTACACACAAAGCTCGCTATATCTTTATTGATGAAATGCAGGATTTCGCACCATCACAAGTGGCATTGCTGCAAGCCTTGTTCCCAAAAGCAAATTTGACTTTCTGTGGAGATCTAAATCAAAATGTCTTTGGAAATGAAACGATCGTTGGATCATTGGAAGACCTTTTCGTGGACCGTGAAGTCACTCGTTTCCAATTAACGACAAGCTATCGCTCCACAAAAGAAATCACTGATTTTGCTAATCATTTTATTGTGAAAGAACATCAAGTAGAAACAACAGCAAGAAAAGGAGACCTTCCTTTGCTCATCCAAGGAACAACAGATGATATCAAATTGAATTGGTTAGCAGATACCATTCGAATGACTCAGGGAAAAGCCCGGTATTGGCGTACAGCAATCATAGCTAAAACACAAGAAGAATGCGAAGCTCTTTATGCTCAACTGCCAGACGAGTTGAAACAACAAGTCCAGCTGATTTTAAATGAGAGTGACTTTATGAAACGTTCCATTATTTTACTTCCAGCCTTTTTAGCAAAAGGTCTGGAGTTTGACCGAGTTTTCTTGTGGGATGTAGATGCAGAACATTTTTCTTCTCAGCAAGACAAATTGATCCTTTACACCATGTGTACACGTGCGATGCATGAATTGACCCTTTTTACCTCCAATAATGAAAGTCCTTTGTTAAACAATATGGATATTTCATCTTATGAGAAAAAAGTACTGTAAGTAAAAAGACAACTGCTATCATTAATGTTAGCAGTTGTCTTTTTATTTACAATAATAATTGCAGAAAAAGTAATTCAATCATTTAAGGTCATTTATTCTATATATAAATCCAAATCTGTTTCAGGATATTTTAATTTGACAAGCGAAATAATCATTTTCAGTTCTTCCATGTTTTCTGGATATTCTGGGTCAAATACCTTGCTATGACGGCCAATCCCGCCATTGTCGATCAATCGGTAAATTCGATTCCATTCAATGAACTGGTCAATTGATTGGAAATTGCTGATTGGATAGCCGCCACAATCCAAAATCTCTGATACACGAAATGCTAGGTATGCACTATCGATCACTTTATTTTTTTTCGTGTCTATCTTCTCATTTCTTTCGATAAGAATTTTTTCAGGACGATGCTTCAAGCTCCACTCTAATAGTAGAAAGAAAGCCTCCATCCGATACTCTTCTTCAAATAACCGAAAGGCTGAATCAGAACGACGAAAAAGCAGCGGAATCAAATATTTTTGTCTATAAATCAGCATTGGTGCGCGGTCCACCATACACTCTAAATAACGGTTCAGATACCCTGTACCGACATAGTTTCCTAATCGATAGCCTTCAACGCCGAATCTTGCGTATTTTTGCGCTAATTTTGAACAATCAGTTACGTTCACAGCTAACTCTTCTACTTTGCGGTAACCGCTTAAGATACGTTCAAAAGGTTCTAAAGTGATTTTTGCTTCCATATTCTTCCCCGTCCATCTTCCACATACTTCATATCATTTCACATGATACTTATGCTCTCATCATACCACAGGTTGAATTAGAAAAGAAAATAAATCACACAAAAAAGCAAGACAATCTGTTAGTGAGATTGTCTTGCTTTTCGAAAAAGACTGAATACTTTTCGTTAAAAACTGGTTGCTTAGTCTTCTAATGCCACATTATGGAACACATGCTGTACATCTTCTAGATCTTCCAGTGCATCAATCATTTTTTCAAATGTTTCTTGATCTTCTGGAGATAGTGTTACCTCGTTTTGAGGGATCATTTGGATCTCAGCGATTGAAAAATCAGTGATTCCTTTTTCTTTTAATGCTTCTTGTATACTATGGAAATCCGCTACTTCACCGTAAACGATGATTTGTCCTTCTTCTTCCATTACATCGCGAACATCGATGTCTTTTTCCATTAGGTATTCAAGGATCTCGTCAGCGTCTTCTCCTGCAAAAGCAAAGATTGCTGTATTGTCAAACATGTAAGAAACCGCTCCGGAAACACCCATGTTCCCGCCATTTTTCCCAAATGCTGCCCGTACGTCTGCTGCTGTTCGATTCACATTGTTCGTCAATGTATCAACAATCACCATTGAGCCGCTTGGTCCAAATCCTTCATAGCGCAATTCAGAGTATGTTTCATCTCCTGCACCTTTTGCTTTTTCGATTGCTCGGTCAATAATATGTTTTGGTACATTATAAGTTTTAGCGCGATCAATGACGAAACGTAGTTTTTGGTTTGCATGCGGATCAGGATCACCTGATTTTGCTGCCGCGTAGATTTCAATCCCAAATTTTGCATAAATCCGGCTATTATTAGCATCTTTAGCAGTTTTCTTTGCTACGATATTTGCCCATTTACGTCCCATATTTTCACTTCGCTTTCTGATTTGATAGTTTCATAACGCAAAAACGTCCTGTTCCATTATACTTGTGAATCACGATTCTGTGAAGCTTTTTTTCTTTCTTCCTTCATTCTTCTCATTTTTAGTCAATTATCTATACTCGGATTGGAATTTGCCCGAAATTCTGTTCCGGAATATTGCCTCCCAATTGATAGATTTGATCACTTCTAACTAACAGTTCCGCTTCTTGTGCCTCTTTTTTTCCGATTCGGGAATAAATAGAAATCTCTTTTTTTTCTTTTAAGAATCTTCTTCCAGCATCGGTAAATCCAAGTAGTCGAAGATAATTTTTATTTTGTTGGACAGGAATCTCTTGCTTTTTGATATTCAGCAAGACATAACAAGATAATCGTTGGATCCGTGTCCATGTATATCTTTTTGTTTTTACCTTTGACACAAAATCCTCAAAACTATCAGCAGTTGCAGCTGCTATTTTCATGCGCGATTCTATTCCTTCGGTCATCTGATAGATATCTGTCAGTTCCAGCAAAGTAGAAGATAACAACCGATAACGCAAATACGGCCAATAAGATTCCCAAGTCTGCAGCGAACAAGTTGAAAGATCTTCTTCTGTCTGAGGCGGCACAAGTCCAGCTATCCTTTTTCCTTCTTCTAACGCATGGCGAATGGCTGTTGCACTGGCTATCGTCTGATCTGTGATAATTTTTTCATGATAGCCTGCACTTTTACGTCGGATCGGATGTAATTCCATAGGGTGGACATACTTGGCATTTTCCTTTGCATAACTTAATCCCAAGATATGATTTGGCGAAGAAAAATCAAACGTAATATCGGGATACAGACTGCGAAAAACCTCAGTCATTTTTTGCGGATAACTATACGTTTGATCAGACAGTTCTTGAAATGCCTCTTCTATCCTATCTTGATTCTCTTGGACAAAGCGTCCGAAACTGCTGTAATCAAACGAAGTCTCTTCTTCTGTTCCAAAACACAAACTGTCACAGTCCAGTGTTTGCAAGATTTTTACTGCACCTTTAGCAAAATAGTCAGCTGACTGAACCGCCCATTCGACGGGAAGCTCCACTACTAAATCAACACCATTTTGTAAAGCTTCATTCGCGCGATGCCATTTATCGATGATAGCCGGTTCGCCTCGTTGCAAAAAATTCCCGCTCATTACAGCAATGACGACCTCTGCTCCTGTTGTTTTTCGTGCCATTTCCACATGATAGCGATGTCCATTGTGAAAAGGATTGTACTCTACGATAATCCCGCAGCTTTTCATGCGCATCCTCCTTCATAGTTATCGATAAAAAAGAAATAGAGACAAGTAAAAAAAGGCAAAAATCGGAAAAAATACCCGAACTATATAAACTATTCTCGCAAACACAATACTTCTGCGACGAAAAGCTGCACTGCAAGAGCAATGCCTATATCGTTCGGATATATAATTTATGTTGAAGTTTTATTCTTTTCTTGTTAACTCGAGCAGGCAAAACCGCTAGTCTTTGTATGCTACAAAGAACCAGCGCTTTGATTTCTCTGATGCTGCTTCGTCTGTAAAATCAGAAAATGCTTCGACTTTCGAAAAGCCGCTGTTTTCCAGCATTCTTAGATAACTTTCCAATGGATAGGTACGCTCTTGATGTAGTTCATCTTCACGAATAAATCGACCAGACCCTTCTTGTTCTTCAACGAAAAAGGTAAGAAAATGTTCGATGCTGTGTTTCTCGCTTCCTGGATAACTATCCCACAAAAAAGCAAAATTATCCCCTTGATAATGATAGCTATATTCTGGAAAAACTTCATCTACTTGATAGGTGGAGTGTACGTCAAATAAAAATCGGCCATTTTCTTCTAACGCTTGATAGACTTCATCAAACACTTGCTGTACCTCTTGTCTATTTTTCATATAGCACAGCGAATCAGAAAAACAGGTAATTGCCTGATATTGTCCGATTTCTGATAAATCGAGCATATTGCCTTCCACAAATTGGATCGATGCGTCTTCTTCATATGCTCGCTGGCTGGCAATCATCAACATCTCTTCTGAAAGGTCTAACCCTGTCACTTTATATCCATCTTTTGCAAAGGCAACCGCTAATGCTCCAGTACCGCATGCCAGTTCCAAAATATTTTTTGTGTCTTCTTGTAAATGACGTTTCGAAAAAGCTAGCCATTGCTGATAAAGTGTTTCGTCCATCACTTCATCGTAAATGAAAGCAAATGTTTCATAAGCCATATGTTAATCCAACCATTCACTAAGATCGACTAGCGGAGCATCTGACCATAGTTTTTCCAGATTATAGAAACTTCGTTCTGGTGCATGGAAAACATGTACGATCACATCTCCAAGATCGATCAATACCCATTTTCCGCCTTCTTTTCCTTCAATACGTTTTAGTTCATATTTGTTTTCTTCTTCTTTATCAATGATTTCTTCTGTAATTGCGTTGATTTGACGTTCGCTATTTGCTGAACAGATCATGAAATAATCTGCCAACAAGGAAACATTTCGAACGTCTAAAGCGATAATGTCTTCTGCCCGTTTTGAATCTGCTGCTTCAACCGCAATTTTTAATTGTTCTTTACTATCTATGATGATTTCCTCCTAATATGAGCAGCTTATTTTTTTGCTACCCAGTAATTATATGTTTCGATTGTTTTTGGATAAATCTGTTGTTCTTGCGCAAGCAAATGGGCCAATGTATGTTTTGTTTCAAATGCTACAGCTTCGTCTAGATCAGCCCATGCAATGGCTCGTGCATCTTGTACCCCAGGAAAATCTCGACCTGGTTCAATATAGTCTGCTACATAAATGATTTTGTCAAGGAGACTCATCTTAGCAGCCCCAGTCGTATGCACCCGGATTGCATGAAGAATCTCTGCATCGGTGATTCCTAATTCCCGCTCTACAAACGAAGCGCCAACAAGACCATGCCAGATTGCATTATTATAATTCAATAACTCTGGATCAAAACCGTCTCTTACGATTACCATTTTGAACTCCTCATCTGGTCGTTCTTTTGCATAATCATGTGTCAATGCAGCAATACTAGCTTTTTCAGGAGAAGCACCGTATTTTTTGGCAAGAGCCACGGCTGTTTCTTCTACTCCAAGCACATGCTTGAAGCGTTGTTCGCTCATTCTCATCTGTATTTTTTGCATCAGGTTTTCTCTAGAATAAGCAGTATATTCATTACTATAGTCCATATTCATACAACCCTTCATTTTGAATATAATCAATTACTTTATCTGGAACAAGGTAGCGGATAGAACAGCCTTCTTTGATCTTTTGACGTATTTTCGTGGAACTGATGTCGATCTCAGGTACATCTACCCAAATTACAGGATATGGAGTATCCGTTGTGTATCCTGGTCGACGTATACCCACAAAGTTGACCATAGAAGTCAGCTCATCGATTTTATACCATTTTGGCAAATATTCTACCATATCCCCACCGATAATAAAGTAATAATCTGTATCCGGATTGTTTTGCGTCAATTCCTTCATAGTATCATAGGTGTAACTTTTCCCACCACGAGCTAATTCAATCGTTTCAATCTGCAAAAAAGGATTGTCTTCCACAGCTAATTCCAACATGTTGAGTCGATGTTTTGCATCAATCGTCTGTTTCTCATCAATATGAGGTGGCTGATAAGAAGGCATCAAAAATACGCGGTCAAGACCTAAATTCCGGCCAGCTTGTTCAGCCATCACTAAATGTGCAAGGTGAACGGGATTGAATGTTCCGCCCAAGATCCCTACTTGCTTTTTCTTCTCTAAGAATTGAGGCATGTCTTCAGGAAATAATTGTGAACGAACAAATGTCTTAGCTTGCGTATTCATCATGGTCACTCCTTATATTGCTTTTACTTCTTTTGATAGCCTTTGATACTTTTCTTTTGTGGAAGGTTTGTATAATACAATAACACGTCCAATGATTTGGACGATTTCGCAATCTATTTCTTTTTCTAATACTTGAGCTGCTTCTTCTACAATCTCATCTGTATTTTGAAGTAACGATACTTTGATCAGTTCTCTTTTTTCTAAAGCTTCTTCAATTTGAACGATCATTGCTGAATTGATCCCACCTTTTCCGATTTGAAAAATCGGCTGAAGATGATGCGCTTTGCTACGTAAAAAACGCTTTTGTTTTCCTCTTAAACTCATAATTTTCCTTCTTCCTTAAATCAATGCTTTGCGTTTCAATACATCTACACCCTTTGGCGCCCAGCCCGCAATTACTACTGGCGCTGTTACAGTGATCCAGCCTAGACCGGCAAAAACGATGTCTGTTTTTTCTTTCACAGAAAACTCAAAACGAACAAGCTCCGGAAATGCCTCGACTTCATCAGGACGAGGAGGCTGTAATAATCCACCTACATGTTTTTGATAAAATTCGTCTGCTTTTTCCAGTTTCGTTCGATGAATATTTACATCATTTGACACATAAGCAATAAATGAAGCACGATTGCCGCTGATAAAATCAAATCTTGCAAGTCCGCCCAAGAAAAGTGTTTGCCCTTCATTCAGCTGATAAACTTTAGGTTTGATTTCTTTTAACGGTGCAATGATCCGCAAATCTTTTTTACCTAAGTAGTGCGCCATTTGATGGCGATGGATAATTCCCGGTGTATCAATCAAAAAATGCCCGTCATCTAAAGGAATCTCGATTTTATCCAAAGTCGTTCCTGGAAACTGCGAAGTTGTGATTACATCTTGTACTCCCGCTGTATTTTTGATGATTTGATTGATAAGCGTCGATTTTCCGACATTTGTTACTCCGACGATATAGACATCCCGTCCATCGCGGTATTCTTCGATTTTTTCTAATAGTTCCGTCATCTCATGAGATTTCTTAGCACTAGTTAATAATACATCTACTGGACGAATTCCTGCTTCGTAAGCACGTTCCTTCATCCATTGTGTTAATTTAGTTTTTTTCAATGATTTAGGTAATATATCCACTTTGTTCCCAACTAAAAGTACTGGATTGTCACCGACAAAACGGTGTAGTCCTGGGATTAGTGAACCATTGAAGTCAAAAATATCCACCACATTGACGATCAATGCATCTTTTTGCCCTAATTCATTCAGTAAGCGCAAAAAGTCGTCATCCGTCAATGAGACATCTTGGATCTCATTATAATGGCGTAATCTGAAACAACGCTGACAATAGACTTCCCCGGAAGCTAAACCTTTTTCCAAAGCCGTTTGCGGCGTGTATCCTAATTCACCGGGTTTGTTTGTTTGTATAACGGCACCACAGCCGATACATTGTAATTCTTCTGTCATTCGATTCCACCTCGCCAGCCCATATCAGGGTGTTTTGCTAATAGATAGGTCATAATTCTTTTTTCCCAAAAACGATTAAATTGTGTCTTCCAACTATCTGTTGCGATAATGGGTTTTACAAGGATGCTACGTATCCCTGCACGATTGGCTCCACGTATATCAGTCATAATCTGATCGCCTACCATTACTATCTCATCATCTGCTAAATCCAATTGTTTCTTTGCTATGTTGATCCCTCTTGCTAAAGGTTTCATTGCTCGTGCAACATACAAAAGATCAAATTTTTCAATCGCTCGCGCGACACGTTTTGAATTATTGTTTGAAACAACAACAACAGGGATTCCTGCATTTTTCATTTCTAAAATCCAAGTAAGCAACTCTTCTGTTCCATCTGGATTATTCCATGCAATCAACGTATTGTCTAAATCGGTCAATACTGCTTTGATGCCTAGATTCTTTAATTGGGCAGGTGTAATCTGATAGATGGCTTCTACCATCCATGTTGGTTTGTAATTTGAAAACATGCTGTCTCCTCATCTGCAAAAAATGAAGGAGCACATAAAGTACTCCTCAACCCCGTATTATACTGCATATCAGCAAAAAAAACTACCTCTATACTCGTTCGTCTTTCAGAAAAAGCATTTCTTTACAAAATGACCAAAAATAAAGATTGATCACAGAAAAATTTAGAAACAAAAAACAACTAAGCGAGCAAGAACCATTCTTTACTCTTTGCTTAGTTGTTAAACACCTAATATTGGCGGAACCTCTTGTATCGTTTTTCCAGTAATTCATGCTGGTCGAATCGAACAAGTTCCGTCAATCTTTCAATCAACGCTTTTTTCATAATGTGTGCGACTTTATATCGTGGCAACTGCTCGCCGTTGAACGTTTCAGGAATAACTCGATCAACGATTCCTAACTCGCGTAGTTCTGGCGCAGTAATTTTCATCAACTCAGCTGCTTCTGCGGCGCGACTACCGTCTTTCCACAAAATCGACGCAAATCCTTCTGGAGAAAGCACAGCATAAATCGTTTCTTCCAGCATCCAGACTTCATCCGCTAAACCTAGAGCAAGGGCACCGCCACTTCCACCTTCACCAATGATGATGGCGATGATCGGTACCTTTAAATCAGACATTTCGAGCAGATTTCTGGCAATAGCCTCTCCTTCGCCGCGCTCTTCTGCTCCTACACCGCAATATGCACCTGCTGTATTGATCAAGGTAATCACCGGTCTATTGAACTTTTCCGCTTGTTTCATCAGTCGTAAAGCTTTTCGATAGCCTTCAGGATGGGGAGAACCAAAATTTCTGCGGATATTTTCCTGCAGATCCCGTCCTTTTTGAATACCGATCACTGTTACCGGTTTGCCATCTAATCGAGCGATTCCACCAACAATCGCTTCGTCATCTGCAAACAAACGATCACCATGGCATTCCTCGAAAGAATCGAAGATCTCTTCAAAAAAATCCAAGCTTGTCCATCGTTCTTTAGCTCTTGCTAACTGAACGACATCATGTGCTGTCTTATCCACGATCTATCCATCCTTTCTGTGTATGCAATTCAAGAAGCGTATGGATTTTCTGCTTCAATTCCATGCGGGGAACAATCTGATCTACAAAACCATGAGATAATAAGAATTCAGCCTTTTGGAAATCTTCTGGAAGTTCCTGCTTGATCGTCTGTTCGATGACGCGTCTTCCAGCAAAACCGATCAAGCTTTGGGGTTCTGCTAGAATGATATCGCCTTCCATTGCAAAACTGGCAGTTACTCCTCCGGTCGTCGGGTCCGTTAAAACGGTTAGATAAAAAAGACCTTCATTGCTATGCCGTTTGACAGCAGCAGAGATTTTTGCCATCTGCATTAGAGAAAAGATTCCTTCTTGCATCCGTGCGCCACCTGAAGCTGTGAACATGACGACTGGAAGACTTTCCTTTGTTGCTCGTTCGAATAATCTGGTGATCTTTTCTCCGACAATCGTTCCCATACTTCCCATGATAAAATTAGGATCCATCACTCCAATAATGAAGGGAATCCCCTGAATGGTTGCTTTACCAGTGAGGACTGCTTCATGAAGTCCTGTTTTATCTTGCATTTTTTTAATTTTTTCCGTATATTCGGGAAATGCTAGCGGATCTTTGGTTACAAGATCCGTATCCCATTCTTCAAAACTTTTTTCATCAATAATCAAAGCTAGACGCTGCCATGCACCGATTCGAAAAGCGTATCCGCAATGAGGGCATACTTTTTCTTCACCGATGTCTTTCGTATAAAGGATATGTTTACAATTTGGACACTTTGCCCACATGTTATCAGGAACAGATGGCGAGTTAGCAGGTTTGCTCTCTCTATTAGGATTGATCCGAATATATTTCTTTTTCTTAAACAGAGCCATCTATGCGCCTCCTATCTCCGTTTCTGGTGTCCAATTCGGTAAAAATTCTTCTTGTAAAAATGCTGTGCTGTAATCACCTGCTATGACTGCAGGGTGACTAATCAAATCCATCTGAAATTCTGCGTTCGTGATGATTCCTTCTGTGATAAATTCACTTAAGGCTCGCTGCATCTTCATTAATGCTTCAAAACGCGTATTTCCATGGACGATTATTTTTGCAATCATTGAATCATAATATGGCGGGATCGTATATCCCGGGTAAACTGCACTGTCTACTCGCAGTCCCATCCCACCTGCTGGAAGCAGTAAGTTTTGGATCTTCCCTGGAGAAGGAGCAAAATGGAAAGCAGGATTTTCTGCATTAATCCGGCATTCGATTGCGTGTCCTTGGAATACTACTTCTTCTTGACACACATTCAAAGGCTCACCGGCTGCTATCTCCACCTGTTTTTTTACTAAATCGATTCCTGTGACCATTTCTGTTACTGGATGTTCCACTTGGATTCGAGTATTCATTTCCATGAAATAAAAATCGCCTTCTTCATCCATCAGAAACTCGATCGTTCCGGCATTTTCATAATTGACTGCTTTAGCTGCTCGAACAGCAGCGTCTCCTAGTGCTTCTCTTTTTGTTTGTGAGATCACTACAGAAGGAGATTCTTCCAGTACTTTTTGATTGTTGCGTTGTAAAGAACAATCTCGCTCACCTAAATGAATGACATGACCAAATCGATCACCTAAGATCTGAACTTCTATATGGCGAGCAGGATAAATGATTTTTTCCAAATACATATCATCATTTCCAAATGCCGCTGCTGCTTCTTGCTGAGCTGAAGAAAAATGCTGTGGGAGCTCTTCTTTTGATTGAACTTTCCGAATGCCTTTCCCGCCACCACCTGCAGCTGCTTTCAGCATCACTGGATAACCAATTCTGTCTGCTATTTCCAATGCTTCTTCTACTGTAGATAATACACCAGTACTTCCTGGAATGACTGGGACATTTGCTTCTTGCATCAATTGACGCGCATTGATCTTATTTCCCATTGCATCGATCGTTGCACTTTTAGGACCAATAAATGTGATATTGCACTCTTCACACATGGAGGCAAATCGGCTATTTTCAGATAAAAAACCAAATCCTGGATGAATTGCTTCGGCTTTTGTCACGATTGCAGCGCTCAGTACTTCCTGAACATTCAGATATGAATCAACGGCTTTTGCCGGGCCAATGCAGATTGCTTCATCTGCTAACTGTGTATGAAGTGCTTCGGCATCTGCTTCTGAATATATCGCTACGGTTTGGATCCCTAGTTCGCGGCATGCACGAATGATACGTACAGCGATTTCACCGCGGTTAGCTATCAATACTTTAGAAAACATATTTCACCTATCCAATCATAAAGGTTAATTCCGCTTCGGCTACTTTTTTACCATCTACTTTAGCGATTCCTTTGCCTATTCCGGCTGAAGCTTTCACTTTCAATATCTCAACTTCAAGGTATAAGGTATCTCCCGGTGTAACTTTCTTACGGAATTTTGCTTTGTCCAATCCGCCGAAATAAGCCGTCTTTCCCTTGAATTGTTCAAGAGAAAGTAATGCAACTGCTCCTGCTTGAGCCATTGCTTCAACAATCAATACCCCTGGCATAACAGGTTCTTCTGGAAAATGTCCTTGAAAAAAGGGCTCATTGATCGTTACATTTTTCTTAGCAACGATCCGTTCTCCTTCAACCATTTCTTCCACTCGATCAATCAAAAGCATTGGATAACGATGTGGGATGATTTCTTTTATTTCTTGTATGTTCATTGATTTCCCTCTTTCCTGCTTTGCTTATTTTTGCTGAATCCTAAAGAGTGGCTGTCCATATTCGACAACTGACTCGTTTTCTACAAGGATTTCTGTGATCACTCCGTCGGCCTCACTAGTTATCTCATTCATCAGTTTCATCGCTTCAATAATGCAGATAACTTCTCCTTTGGCAACTTGATCACCTACTTTTTTGAAAGCTGGTTTGTCGGGCGCCGGTTGCAGATAAACGATTCCCACGATTGGCGAAACAACCTCGATTCCATCAAATACTGCCGATTCTTTTTCCTTCGTTGGTTCTGGAACAGTTGTTGCTTGTTCAGGTATGACATTGACTGGCTCCGAAACTGGCAACGTTTCGTTTGTCTGAACCATATTCATGCCTCGACTTGTTTTATTTTTATTCATATACAATTCAAATTGACCTTCACGCAAATCGAATTCCGTTAGCGAGGATTGATCAAATTGACTGACTAATTCTCTGATTTCATTGATATCCAAAATTATTCCTCCCAGCGTTTCATGCACAGAACCGCATTATGTCCGCCAAACCCTAATGAATTACTCATTGCATAAGTAAAACTTGCAGGTTTGCTTTCGTTTTTGACAACTGTCAAGTCAATCTCAGGATCTTGTTTTTCTACATTGATCGTAGGTGGGATAAATTGATGTTCTAATGCCAGCAAAGTTGCCAAGGCTTCGATCCCGCCGGCTGCTCCCAATAAATGTCCAGTCATCGATTTCGTGCTGCTGACGTAAGTATCTCTGAAATTTTCACCTAATGCGATTTGGATTGCTTTTGCTTCTGCCTGGTCATTGGCTGGTGTACTTGTTCCGTGAGCATTGATATATCCGACTTGTTCCGGCTGTACACCAGCTTCTTCCATCGCAAGCTTCATTGCTTTAGATGCACCAGAACCATCTGGAGTAGGAGCTGTCATATGGTAAGCGTCACAGTTTGCACCGTATCCAACGATTTCTCCATAGATTTTGGCACCGCGAGCTTGTGCATGTTCTAAAGATTCAAGAACTAGAACGCCTGCTCCTTCACCCATCACAAAACCATTCCGATTTTCGTCAAACGGAATCGAACCACGATTAGGATCAGTTGATTCTGAGAGTGCTGTTAAAGCTGCAAATCCAGCAATCCCCATCTCACAAATCGTTGCTTCTGTTCCTCCAGCAAGAATGACATCAGAATAGCTATGTTTGATGTTACGGAATGCTTCCCCAATTGAATTCGTTCCGCTAGCACAAGCTGTTACGATAGCTGTACAAATACCTTTTGCACCTACGCGCAAAGCAATATTTCCAGCTGCCATGTTGGCAATCGCCATTGGTACGAACATTGGAGAAACTCGTTTTGCACCTTTTTCATGTAGACGAATAACTTGGTTTTCGATTGTTGGAAGACCACCGATCCCAGATCCGATGATGACGCCAAACCGGTCTTGATTCATTTTTTCTTTATCTAAACCGCTCATCTCCATTGCTTCTAAAGCAGCGTAGATTCCATAGATCGAAAACATATCCATTCGTTTGCTATCTTTTTTAATAAAATATTTATCGTAAGGGAAATCTTTGACTTCACCCGCTAAGGTAATCCCTGTTTCTGAAGCATCAAATTTAGTGATCGGTGCGATGCCATTCGTCCCCTCTTTTAAGCTATTCAAAAAGCTGTCTGCGTCATTTCCAATAGGTGAAGTGACTCCATAGCCAGTAATTACCACTCGATTCATTTGTTTGCTCTCCTTTTCTTATCCGTGCATGACCAATCCGCCATCGACATTGATGACTTGTCCGGTGATATATGGATTTTGTGCTAAGAAAACTGCTGTTTGTGCAATATCTTCTACTTGTCCGAAACGCTGCATCGGAATTTGCTTTTCCGCTTGTTCCTTGACTTTGTCTGCTAAAACTTCCGTCATATCAGTTGTGATGAATCCTGGCGCAATGGCATTACATGTAATGCCTCTAGTTGCAGCTTCTCGTGCCACAGATTTTGTTAATCCTACTACGCCAGCTTTACTAGCTGCATAATTTGCTTGACCAATATTTCCAATCAACCCAGATACACTAGAGAGATTAATGATGGCCCCTTCTCGCTGCTTCATCATTTTTTTCAATACGTGCTGCGTCATATTGAAGGTTCCAATCAAATTGATATCAAGACATTTTTTGAAATCTTCTGCATCCATTCGCATCACAAGTTTGTCATTTGTGATTCCGGCATTGTTTACTAACACATGGATCGATCCAAGCTTTTCTTCTGCTTCTTTGATCATTTGTCCCGCTTTCTCATAATCAGAGATGTCACCGGAAACTCCTACGCATTTTACACCGAATGCTTCGATTTCTTCTATCTTTTCTTTTGGAATCTCTCCGCGACCATTCAAAATGATATTTGCTCCAGCTTTTGCAAAAGCTAAGGCCATCGCTTTGCCGATTCCTCTTGTACTACCTGTGATAAATACATTTTTTCCTTTTACATCCATAACGTTCCTCCTTATAGTATTGCTATTGTTTCATCAAATGTCTGCTTATTCTCAACACGCAGAACTGGTATTGTTTTATCGATTTTTTTCATAAATCCGCTTAATACTTTTCCGGGGCCGACTTCGATGACTTGTTCGATGCCGATTGTTTTTAACTTATGGATACTCTCATAGAAACGAACAGGTTGCATGACTTGCTGTTCAAGCAGTCCCGCGATTGTTTCTTTCTTCATTATTTCCGTTGTTGTGTTGCTTATGATAGGAAAAGAAGGTTCAGAGAATTGAATCTGACTTAGGTCCTTCGCCAGTTTTTTTGCTGCCGGTTCTAAAATAGCTGTATGAAAAGGCCCGCTGACATTTAGAGGGATCATTCTTTTGAACCCTTTTTCTTTTAATAGTAAAACAGCTTCGTCTACTGCTTTTTCTTCGCCACCAATCACGATCTGCTGAGGTGTATTATAATTTGCAGGAGATACGATGCCGTACTTGCTAGCTTCATGACAGCTTTCCTCGATCGTTTCAATCGGCGCATTCATCACTGCAACCATTTTCCCGCTTCCAGCTGGGGCAGCTTCTGTCATATAAGCGCCTCTTTTTGCTACTAACGCAACTGCTTCAGTGAAGGATAGCGCATTACTAGCTACTAATGCCGAATATTCTCCTAAACTCAGTCCTAAAGCTGCATCTGGGATGATTCCATGCTCCTTCAATAAGCGATAATACGCGATGCTGACTGTTAGAATAGCTGGCTGTGTATATTGCGTCTGATCCAAACGTTCATTTTCTGTAAAGCAAAGTTCAGCCATATCGTAGCCGAGAATCTCACTTGCTTCATCAAATGTCTGCTTTACAACGGCTTCTTCATATAAATCTTTTCCCATACCTTGATATTGTGCACCTTGGCCACTAAATAAGAATGCTGTTTTCATGTTTTTCTCCAATATATCCAGAATATATGTTTGATTCTTCCTATTCAAAAAGGCCGAGACATTCCTATTTCAGGAAATGTCCCAGCCCCCAACCTAATTTTAATGATTATGCAGTTTGTTTTTCTACGTAAGTCACTAAATCTTGAACCGTTTTGATTCCGTCTTCTGTTTCGATTTTCACGTCAAATTCATCTTCAATTTCATTGATGATTTGGAATAAATCCAAGCTGTCAGCTTCTAAGTCTTCTTGGATGTCAGTAGTCAATTTGATTTCTTCAGTTTCTTTTCCTAATTCTTCTGCGATGATTTCTTGAATTTTTTCGAATACCATAATAATATATTCCTCCGATATTGTTTGCTTTTTATTTTTATAATTTAACAGTCTACAACTCCATGAGAATACTTCCCCATGTTAAACCTCCGCCATAGCCTGTAAATATTACTTTCTGCTGTTTTCCCAAGGTGATCTTTCCACTAGAAACTGCTTCATCCAATAAGATAGGGATGCTTGCAGCAGATGTATTCCCATATTTATCCATATTGGTCAGGAACTTTTCTTGCGGCATCTTTACTTTTCGGGCAATTTTCTCAATAATTCTGAGGTTTGCCTGATGCAAAAGCAGATAATCAACTGGTTTGTCTTTCATGACTTCTTGGATATTGTTTGCAACGTCTCGTACGGCAAAATCAAAAATATCTCTGCCAGTCATTTGCAAATAATACGAACCTTCTGAATCTTCTGAATAGAACGGATTTTTATTTTGCTGGTAGCCAGCGGTCAATGAGCTACTTCTGGTACCGTCAGCTGCTAATTTTTCTTTCAGCAATTTTTTCTGTGGATTCGCTTCTAAGAGAATCCCACCTGCTCCATCGCCAAACAACACAGCAGTCGTACGATCAGACCAATCGATTAGCTTAGATAGTGTTTCACCACCAATCACCAGTCCCTTAGTTGAGCCGCAACGGATCATTTTTTCAGCCATGCTTAACGCATAAACAAATCCTGAGCACGCAGCACTGATATCAAAAGCGATAGCATGAGTTGCTCCCAATTTCCCTTGTACTTGTGCTGCTACAGATGGTGTCGTGTAATCGGGCGACATTGTTGCTACTAAAATAAAATCCAAATCTTTAGGGTTTAGATTTTTCTGTTTTATCAATTTTTCTGCCACTAAAATGCATAAATCAGAAGTCTCCTGATTTGTTACACATCTTCGTTCACGAATACCCGTCCTTGACGAAATCCATTCATCAGAGGTATCCATCATCTTGGAAAGATCATTATTAGTAATAATCTTTTCAGGAAGGACGCTGGCTGTTGCAGTAATCATTCCAAATTGTTCCATTAAATATCCTCACTTATAGTCTTGCAAGAAGTCGTGCAAGTTTTTCAGTGCATCCAGCAAGGCATGCTGTTCCTCCGTAGCCATTCCGTCTAAGATGTTCTTGACCATTTCACGATGAAAATGCTGATGGACCCGAAATAGTAACTTTCCTTTTTTCGTTAGTCCCAACTTTACAACGCGGCGGTCATCTTCACTGCGGATACGTTCGACATAGCCTTTTTTTACTAACTTGTTAATAGCAGTGGTCAAGGTCCCAACAGTAATTGATAGTTCTTTGGCTACTTCTGAAGTTGTTTTTTTCTTATACATCCCGATTGCCTCGATCGTGTGCATCTCTGTGATTGACAGATCTTTGAATTGAGATTTTTTCAGCTCAGACTCTTCGATTGTCAAAATATCATTGAAGACACTAACAAGATAATCATTTACTGTTTTTAAATCTGGTTCCATGTTCCACCGTCCACTAATTAGTTTGATTATCAAATCTTTTGATGTTCAAACTATATCTTAACTTTTTTCAAAATGCAACCTTAAAAGATCATTTTTTTACTATATGAGCTTTTTTTAAGATTTTACTCATTTAAAAAAACTGATAAATCAGCATTTATAATTTCTTTTATTAGAAAAATCATCTATCTCACATATTTTGATTATCAAAGTATTTTCTGTGAACAGAACTATAGAATTCCCTAAAACTTGTCCATTATTTCAAAATTTGTTATAGTCTTTTTATTCAAAGCGTAAAAGGAGATCCTATGTTAAAAGAAAAAATGAAAACTCTCCCCATGCTGCCGGGTGTCTATCTTATGAAAGACCGAGATGGTAAGGTCATCTATGTTGGTAAAGCAAAACGGCTCAAAAATAGAGTAAGCAGCTATTTTCATCAGAATAAACAGCATTCAAAAAAAGTATTACGTATGATTCATCATATAACAGATTTTGATTTCGTCGTAGTAGACACGGAATTAGATGCTTTATTGCTCGAGTGTCAATTGATCCAACATTACCGTCCTTTTTATAACCGACAAATGAATTATTTCAGTAATTATAATTATGTACATATTACCAATAAGGGATTTGTATTAACAGATACTCCTACGGCTCGAACATACGGGCCTTTTCGTCTCTATAAAAAAATGCCGTCTATTTTGCGTATAATGGAAGAAACTTATCAAATGCCTTGGTTGTCTGAAATTAGTTTGTTAGCTTTGCGAGTCCAGCTTCCTGACCTACAGGAAATGACTTTTGAACAGAAAAAAAAGGAACTCCAAGGGCTGTTTCAAGGCCGAAATAAAAAGCTACTGACTTACTTGAAAAAAAGACAACAACATTTCATCTATCAGTTGAATTTCGAAAAAGCCGGTATGCTTCAAAAAGATATCGAATTAGTTACTTATTTCATCAGACGGATCCAAGAACAAAAGCAGTTTTTAAGAACACCATCGCTCACCTTCAGCATGCCATTAGCAGCAGATGAGAGTCAGAAAAAGCACTACCTCGTTTGTTATGGTCAACTTGCAGAAACAATGATTGCCTCTGGTGACGTTTCTCCTGACTTCTATTATGAAAAGAAAGAAGCTCATTTATCTTTGAAACGTCAATTGTCAAAAGAAGAAATCGATCCTGTGCAAATCTTGATCAGTTACCGCAAAAAATTAGAAAAAGAACAGTTTGAAATTGAACTGTTAAACAAAAAAGAAGCTGAAAAGCAACTAAATTAGTTGCTTCTCGGCTTCTTTTAGGCATCTTCAACTTCAAATGTCAATTATCCTAAAATTTATTGGATTAAATCATAGATTTCCATCGCTACGATATCGATATTATCAAATTCGTATTGCTGATGAGTATCTGTTTCAGTTAATTCAAATGTATCGGTCGCTTTATCATAAGTTACTGTACACTTCTCTACGCCTTCTTTTTCAAAACGGCGAACTTGCAGTTCATTATCTGCTGACTCGACCATAGCCTCCAGTCGTTTTATGATTGCGACTAATTGTGAATGTGTCATCGGAGGTCCTCCTTTTCTTATTTCTGTTATATTGTATCAAAAGCATAGCCTACTTGCATTGATTTTCTCTAAAAAAACTCGTTTTTTATGATTTTTTTTCTGGTATTTTTCCTTCAGGCCACCAAAGTTTGATCAAAGCTTGGGTTCCGTCATTCTCAAAACCTTTATCTGCCAACTCTTCATATAGTTTCAATGCTTGGGTAGTTGCTGGCAATACAAGGTCCATTTTTTCTGCTTCTTCTAATGCAATCTTTAAATCTTTGATAAAATGTTTGACAAAAAAACCAGGTGTGTAATCTTCTTTTAAAATACGAGGAGAATAATTGCTTAAAGACCAGTTAGCTGCACTTCCACCTGAAAGCGTCTCAATCACTTTCTTTAAATCAAGTCCGTTTTTTTGTGCATAGACAAGCATTTCCGTCATTCCTGTCATCGTACCTGCAATCATGATCTGATTAGCCATTTTTGTATGCTGACCTTTCCCAGCAGAACCATGCAATGTAAATGTCGTACCAAATTCTTTGAATAAAGGCAGTACTTGATCATAAACGGCTTCTTCTCCACCGACCATGATCGTCAGTGTACCATTCTTTGCTCCTAAGTCACCACCGGATACCGGTGCATCTAACGCATCTGCGCCTTTTTCTTTTGCTGTTTTTGCAATTTTTTCTGCCAGGCTTGGTGTACTTGTAGTCAAGTCAACTAAAATATGTCCTGAGATATCTGCAGAAAAAATCCCCGACTGTCCATAGTAGATTTCTTCTACATCTTTGGGGTAACCTACCATTGTAAAGAGAATATTACTTTGTTCTGCTACCGCTTTTGGTGTATCTGCCCAGATAGCTCCTTCTGTTACTAAAGGATCAGCTTTTGCTTTTGTCCGATTATAGACAGCTACTTCGTGTCCTGCATCTAGTAGATGGCGTGCGACAGCACTTCCCATGACGCCTGTTCCGATAAAACCAAGTTTCATTTTTTCGACCTCCTAAAAATCAAAAATCCTTGCTTCTATGCTAGTATACGCTAGAAACAAGGATTTTTTCATAAAAAATGTTTGAATTTTATCTTTTAAATGAATTTAATTTTATTTTGATTCGTTCAATCGAGTCTTCTTCTTCTTTTCTTCGCATCTCTTCTTCATGATAAACAACCATGTCTTGATAAAATTCGATCATAGCTTCGCCGAAATGTGTAGATGAAATATCATAAAGTTTAGCTTCTAAAACTTTTGGATCTTTAGGAACTTCACTGGAAATATAATCAATAAGTGCTGGTGCAAAGTCTTCGTCGGTTTCAAAAGTTTTCCCTAATGAAGGATGATCGAACAATCGGTTCAAATAAGCATTTCCTTCCACGACACAAGGTGTTCCGGCTGCCATCGCTTCTGTATAAGTAAGCCCTTGTGTTTCTGAAGTAGAAGCACTGACAAAATAATCTGCCGCTTTATAATAAAGTGCTACATCATTGTTGTCCACTTCTCCTGTGAACTGCACAAATTCTTCTAACTGCAGTTCTGAGATCAATTCCTCTAACTCTTCTACATAAGGTCCTTTTCCTACGATAACTAATCTGGCGTTAGGATAAGCGGAGATGACCTGAGGAAACCCATTAATCAAGGCTTGGATATTTTTCTCATAAGAAATCCTGCTTAAAGAAAGAATCATCAAATGGTTTTCCTGAAGACCTAGTGACTCCCTTAATTTGCTGATATCCTGCTGAGTGATATCAGAACGTTTGAATTTTTCAATGTCGATACCAGTAGGAATCACGCGAAGCGGTGCTATTACACCATAGCTGCGTAATGTATCAATAACACGTTCACTTGGACAAACTACACCTGTCGTATGATTTGCAAATAATCTAGACAAGTATTTTACATGGGATTGCCTGATCACTTTTCCTTTACCGATATAATGAAGGTAGTCTTCATACATCGTATGGTAAGTATGGATCAGAGGTATTTTCAATTTCTTAGCTACCATCTTCCCAAGTATCCCTGCTCCGAATTCTGTATGGGTATGAATAAGATCTAGTTCTAGTTCTTTGGCAACCAAATAAGCATACCACATGCCTCTAACAACAACTCTTCGATCCTTGAAAGAAATAAATGGTACACTTGGCATTCGAATCACATCTTTTTCCAACTTATCCGCATTAGGATCGGTCGTTGTAAAAATATAGACTTCATGCCCATGTCTTTCTAATTCTTGTTTTAATGTTTTGATCGATGTAGCAACTCCGCTGACTTGCGGAAAGTAGGTATCGGTAAAAAAGCCGATTTTCATGTTTTTCGCCTCCAAACTAGTCCTTGACCTGATTTACTTTTTTTAATTTGCTAGAGACTTTTTCATTCAGTACACTTTCGTATACATTTTTAAGTTCTTCACCGATTTTATTGATACTTCGCTCTTTTGCTGTTTGATAACCGGCTTGTGTCGTACTCGGTAGTTCTTGATTGGTAATCTGTTGGATCAGTCGGATAAATTCTTCGTTTGTCTTCCCCATATAGCAGTTCTTGCTATCTTCTAACCAGCCATTATACACTGGAATATCTCGAACAAGTACGTTTTGTTTGCTTGCTAAAGCTTCTAAAACAACGATCCCTTCTGTCTCTTCATAAGAAGGGAAAAAGAATAGATCTGCACCTGAATACGCACCTTCTATGATCTCTCCACGAATGTAACCAGGAAACAGGACATTTTCAGGATGATCTTCTTTTACAATTTTCCGGATGTTCCGAGGAATCGAGTACATGGGAACATGACCAAACCAAATAAATGTGTATTCGGGCATCTTCTTAGCAATTTCTACGAAATCAATGATTCCTTTACGTTCGAAAAACAAACCGACACAAATGATTACTTTTTGATCCGGAGACAGTTTGAAATATTCTCTGAACTTTTGTTCTTTCATTGGATCAGGGCGATATTTCTCTAAGTCGATCCCATTGGAAATAGCTTGAATCGGCACACGGATACCATAGCTTTCCAACAACTGTTTTGAATAAGGTGTTGGCGTGATCAGATAGTCCGCTTTTTGGTACAATCCTACCAGATATTTTTTTACGATAGGAGAAAGCTGGTTCGATCCGATAAAGGAATTTCGGAAATCTTCCTCTGTAGAATGCGCATGATAGACAACTTTTTTTCCTTCTCTTCTGGCTTTATTGACCATATTATGACTATTGATTCCGTATGTATTGATGTGCAGGATGTCATAATCTTCTTTTTCATCTAGTGTATAAGAGATACCAACTTCCGTCAGAGCACGTTTTTGATGATCAAGCGCACGCCCGATTCCAGATTTTGCAAGCATCTTTTCACTTTCAAAATATAATAATACCTTCACCTTACGTCCCCCTTCACTTATATAGTATAACATAGCCTACAAACTGTCACTCAAACTTAAGCCCTATTTTTATCTATTCTTACTGACAAAAACGTTTTCTTAAAAAAGAACAAAAAAACTGGCGTAGCTCTTTTACAAGCCACACCAGCTTTTGATACGTTGTTTATTTTACATATTCATGAACAAGTTCAACGACTTCTTCCATCGTATCGCATTCTTTCAATGCACGATCAGCAAGTTCAGCCATTTTCGCTGTGTCCAAGCGTTTCATTAAACTACGCGTTTTAAGAATAGATGTCGCACTCATTGAGAACTCATCTAGACCCATACCTACTAGCAATGGAACAGCTGTTTGATCTCCAGCCATTTCTCCACACATACCTGCCCATTTTCCTTCAGCGTGTGCTGCATCAATTACATTTTTGATCAAACGTAAAATTGATGGGTTATATGGTTGGTACAAGTAAGAAACGCGTTCGTTCATACGGTCTGCTGCCATTGTGTATTGAATCAAATCGTTCGTACCTACAGAGAAGAAATCTACTTCTTTTGCAAACTTGTCTGCTAAGACTGCTGCTGCTGGAATCTCGATCATGATGCCGACTTGGATCGTATCAGATACTTCCTTGCCTTCACTGATCAATTTTTGTTTTTCTTCTTCAAAGATCGCTTTTGCTGCGCGGAATTCTTTGAGTGTAGCTACCATAGGGAACATGATACGTAAATTACCATGAACAGATGCACGAAGCAATGCACGCATTTGTGTACGGAACATTTCGTCGCCTTGTTCAGATAAACTGATACGCAATGCACGATATCCTAAGAATGGATTCATTTCATGAGGTAATTGCAGATATGGTAGTTCTTTATCTCCACCGATGTCCATTGTACGAACAACTACAGGTTTTCCTTCCATACCTTCTAATACAGCTTTGTAAGCTTCATATTGGTCATCTTCTGTTGGGAAGTCTGGAGAATCCATATACAGGAATTCAGTACGGTACAGACCAACTGCTTCTCCACCATTATTATGGACACCAACTAGATCTTTTGGTGTTCCGATGTTTGCAGCTAATTCAAAATGCTTGCCGTCAGCTGTGACAGTTTCTGCATTTTTTAATTTTTCCCATTCTGCTTTTTGTGCTGCGTAATCTGCACCTGCTTTTTCAAATTCAGCTTTTTGTTCATCTGTAGGATCGATGATTACATCGCCTTCGATCCCGTTGACAGCCAAAATATCGCCTTCTTTGACTTTAGCAGTAATTTCTTTTGTACCAACGATTGCTGGAATTTCTAAAGAACGTGCCATGATAGCAGAATGTGAAGTACGTCCACCAATGTCTGTTACAAACGCTTTTACAAAATTGCGATCTAATTGTGCTGTATCACTTGGAGTCAAGTCATGTGCAACAACGACCACTTCTTCGTTGATCATTGATGGATTTGGTAAAGTAACGCCTAATAAGTGCGCTAAAATACGTTTAGCAACGTCACGAATATCTGCAGCACGCTCTTGCATATAAGCATTATCTTCCATTGCTTCGAACATACCGATATACATATCCGTTACTTCTTTTAGCGCTGATTCAGCATTTACGCTGTTGTCTTTAATATTTTGCTTGATTTGACCTACCATTTCTGGATCTGAAAGAACCATCAAATGGGCATCAAATACTTGCGCTTCTGCTTCACCTAAGCTTTGCGCTGCTTTTTCACGAATTTGCTGCAATTCTTCAGTAGATTTAGCTAATGCAGCATCCAAACGAGCTTCTTCAGCCGCAGTATCTTCTACTGTTGCCTTACTGAATGTTAAATCCGGTTGAACTAGCAGGTAAGCTTTTGCAACGGCTACACCGTCACTAGCGGCAATCCCTTTTAGCATTTCAACCATTATTCAGATAAGCCTTCTTTCTTCATTGTTTCAACGATTGCTGCCATTGCATCAGCTTCGTCAGCACCTTCTGCAGTAATAGTAACATCAGAACCTTGACCTACACCTAAAGACATAACGCCCATGATTGATTTCAAGTTTACTGATTTACCTTTATACTCTAAGTTTACATCAGAGTTAAATTTGCTTGCTGTTTGTACTAATAGTGTAGCTGGACGAGCGTGGATCCCAGTTTCTGCTACTACGTGAAATTCTTTCTTTTCCATATTAATCGGTCTCCTTTAAGTGAGTGTTGTTTTTATGTGAGGGTTTTCTTTTTTAGTAATTCAGAGAATCCTAACAAATGCCACCCTTTCATCTGTAAAGATTAACATTTTTTTTCGTTAGATACAACAGTTTTCATTCAATTTCAGATAAAAGTATTCAAATTATTCCGGATTCTTTTTCATCCTTTTCTTCACATTTTATAACAAACGTGTTTATTTTCTTTTTCTTGTCGCTTTCTCTTCTCCTGACGTTTATCATTCTTTCCTTTGACCCTCTTTGTTTTCATATGAAACGAATTACTTGCTTCCCTTTTTATTTTTAGTATAATAAGAGTCAAAGGTCAGGAATGGTCAATAGAGATTTCACCTTTTCTACCTCATAAATCTCTTAAAAAACTAGGGGTTATTCTTTTACCTCATGAAAAACGAGATGTAAAATATGGATGTACCCATTTTTGTGAAAGGACGTGAATGATTCATGCTTTGTCAAAACTGCGGCAAGAATGAGGCAACGATTCACTTGTATGCCACTGTCAATGGTCAGCGGACACAACTCGATTACTGTCAGAGCTGTTATCAAAAAATCAAAAATCAACAAAATGGAGGTCTGACTAATATGGCCCAAAATGATCCATTTGGATTTGGCAGTTTGGACGATCTTTTCCGTTCCATGTCTCGCCAAATGCAACAGCAAGGAAATTATGAGCAAACACCACCAACACAATTTGGCGGAAACAACAACTTCAATGGTGGTCAGCCACCTCAAGGCAATACAGAAGGTTTATTGGGAGAATACGGAATCAATATCACAGAACAAGCACGACAAGGTGATATCGATCCTGTGATCGGACGCGATGACGAAATCAAACGAGTCATTGAAATTTTAAATCGCCGAACCAAGAACAATCCTGTCTTGATTGGAGAACCAGGTGTTGGTAAAACAGCAGTTGTTGAAGGTTTAGCACAAAAAATCGTAGATGGTGATGTACCGCAAAAATTAATGGACAAAGAAGTCATTCGTTTAGATGTCGTATCTTTAGTCCAAGGTACTGGTATACGAGGACAATTTGAAGAACGTATGCAAAAATTGATTGAAGAGATCCGTCAAGCAGAAAATGTGATCCTATTCATAGATGAAGTTCACGAAATCGTCGGTGCTGGTTCTGCTGGTGATGGAAATATGGATGCTGGTAATATTTTAAAACCAGCTTTAGCTCGAGGAGAATTACAAATGGTTGGTGCTACTACCTTAAATGAGTACCGCATCATCGAAAAAGACGCTGCTTTAGAACGTCGTATGCAACCTGTACGGGTAGATGAACCAACTGTCGAAGAAACGATCAGTATTTTGAAAGGTTTGCAAAAACGTTATGAAGACTATCATCATGTAAAATATACTGATGAGGCCATCGAAGCAGCCGCAACTTTATCCAATCGTTACGTCCAAGATCGCTTCTTGCCGGATAAAGCCATCGATTTGCTAGATGAAACAGGTTCTAAGAAAAACTTGACGATCCAAATCGTTGATCCTAAAACAATCGAGAAAAAACTGCAAGAAGCAGAAGAACAAAAAGTTTTAGCTTCTCGAGAAGAAGATTTCGAAAAAGCAGCTTATTATCGCGATCAGATCAATAAACTTCAAAAAATGAAAGAACGTCAGCTCACTGAAGAGGAAACACCTGTGATTACCGAAAAAGATATGGAAAAAATCGTTGAACAACGGACAGGTATTCCAGTGGGTGAATTAAAAGAAAAAGAACAGACACAACTGAAAAACTTAGCAGATGACTTGAAAGCTCATGTCATCGGACAAGATAACGCTGTAGATCGAGTAGCGAAAGCGATTCGCCGAAACCGTGTTGGATTAAACAAACAGAATCGTCCAATCGGCTCCTTCTTATTTGTTGGACCAACTGGTGTAGGTAAAACAGAGCTTGCGAAACAACTTGCCTACGAACTATTCGGTTCACAAGATTCAATGATTCGTTTCGATATGTCTGAATATATGGAAAAACATAGTGTCTCTAAATTGATTGGTTCTCCTCCAGGTTATGTCGGATACGAAGAAGCTGGTCAATTAACAGAAAAAGTACGGAGAAATCCTTACAGTCTTGTCTTGTTAGATGAAGTAGAAAAAGCTCATCCAGATGTTTTGCATATGTTCTTGCAAATCTTAGATGATGGTCGATTGACAGATGCACAAGGAAGAACGGTCAGCTTTAAAGATACGATCATCATTATGACAAGTAATGCCGGAACTGGTAAAGTAGAAGCAAACGTTGGTTTTGGTGCGGCACGCGAAGGTGTTACTCGTTCTGTATTGAACCAATTAAACAACTACTTTACACCAGAATTTCTGAACCGTTTTGACGGGATCATCGAATTCAGTGCATTATCAAAAGAAAACTTGATGACAATCGTCACACTAATGCTAGACGATGTCAACCAAATGCTGGCAGCACAGCAACTTCACATCGAAGTTCCTACGAATGTCAAAGAAAAATTAGTTGACTTAGGCTATGATCCATCTATGGGTGCTCGTCCTCTTCGACGCACGATCCAAGAACAAATCGAAGATGGTATCGCTGAATTTTATCTTGATCACCCTTCTATCCATGAGTTGAAAGCAAAACTGGATAAAGATGGAAAAATCATCGTTACTTCTAAACCAGAACGTTTGGCAAAAGAATCAGCCGAAGAAACGGCTGAATAAATCCAGTTTTATAGCGTGAGACGGTATTTCTTTGAGAAATGCCGTCTCATTCTTTTTTCAGAAAAGTCAAAATACTGTTCATTTTATAAAAAAGAAATTATAATAAGAGAAACAAGCAATTAAAAATACATAAAAGAGGTGAGCGCCATGAAATTGGTAAATGTAACAAACAGCCATTCCCGTCTTGTATTAAACCAGCTTGAAAACACTGATGCCCATCTAGTCAAGGTCTACACAGCCGGAAATACCACTATTGTCTACACTGAAGCCCCTGAACATAATGAAATTCTGCTGATCAATGACAAACGTAAAATCCAGCCGAAAGAAATCGAAGATGCTAAAAATTATTTCTTAGATAAAATCAAAGACGCCGTTTACCACGAGGATGAAATCAAAGTAATCGAATTGGCAGGCCTTGTTGAAATCTCGATTCCAAAACATGAATTAGGCGCTACATTAGCCGTGTAAACAAATTTTGAACATAATAATTAAAGAGCGTGGGACAAAAGTAAAGAACACTTTTGTCTCACGCTCTAAACACGTATAAACGGCGGAAGCAGAAGCAACTCCTTCGGAAATAAGCTGAAATTCACGAAAATTGCTTTTCAAATTTTTGTGAATTCCAGCTTATTTCTTGGAGTTAAACGCTTCTGTCTCAGCCTCTTTTTCTTTCTAGCTTTTTGATTTTTCTCTTTTCTTTTGTACTTTTCTCTTTTCATTTTCAGTTCTACGTGTGTCTTTATTTTTAACTTTTTCCTCTTTATGGATGATTGATCGTACTTTTTGTGCAATTTGCTCGTTTTTGTCCCAGTCTTTTACATCTAATAATCGACATAATCGTAACATCTCTTCTTTTTTCTGTTTTTTTCTTTCACGTCTTTGCCATTCTGTTTCCATGTTTCACACTCTCCTTTCTTTAATCATATGTACGCAAAATAATTTTTATATTTTTTTGATTAGACATTTCTATGATTTTAAATAGTAAAAAGAGCCGTCACGGAAAATCCGTCACGGCTCTAAACAAAATATGAGAAGCTGTTTTTGTTTGGCTATTCTTATTACTTGATGCAGGGCAGCTTGTGTCAAGACTTCTTTACATCAGACTTTTTAATTTTACATTAGGATATTTATCCGCAAACCAGCGTTCTGCAAATTGGTTCTCGAATAAGAACAATGGTTGGTCGAAACGGTCACGAGCCAAGATATTGCGACTTGAACTCATCTTCTCATCCAAATCTTCTGGATCGATCCAGCGAGCGATTTTGTGTCCCATTGGAGACATGATTACTTCGGCGTTATACTCATTTAACATACGATATTGGAATACTTCAAATTGTAGCTGACCAACAGCTCCAATGATATATTCTTCCGTTAGATAAGTTTTATAAAGCTGAATCGCTCCTTCTTGAACTAATTGATAGATTCCTTTGTGGAAGGATTTTTGTTTCATGACATTTTTTGCAGTCACTTTCATAAACAGCTCTGGAGTAAATGAAGGGAGTTCTTCATAAGCAACTTTTAGTTTTCCTTCGAACAATGTATCCCCAATCTGATAATTACCTGTATCATATACACCGATGATATCGCCTGCTACTGCTTTTTCGACGTTTTCTCTCGAATCTGCCATAAATTGTGTGACATTGCTTAATTTCAGTTTTTTATTTGTACGTTCCAACCAGACATCCATTCCTCGTTCGAATGTTCCAGAACAGATTCGGACAAAAGCGATTCGGTCACGATGGGCTGGATTCATATTTGCTTGGATCTTGAATACGAAACCTGAAAATTCTTCCTCATAAGGACTTACCATCTGATCATCTTGTGTTTTGTGTCCATAAGGAGCTGGTGCCAATTCAACGAAAGTCTCTAAAAAAGTCTGTACACCGAAGTTAGTCAATGCAGAACCAAAAAATACTGGTGTCTGATCGCCACGAGCAATTTTTTCTTGATTAAATGCATCTCCAGCCTCTTTGATTAGTTCTACTTCTTCTAAGACTTGTTCATATAAGGAATTTTCAGTTAGAGGATGATTTTCGGGAAGCAGTCCATCTTCATCCAATTCTACTAATCGTTCATCCTGATAATTTTCCGGACGATAAAACTCTACACGATTATGGTAGATATCATAAAGACCTTCTAGCCCTTTACCCATACCGATTGGCCAATTCATCGGATAAGATTCGATATCTAATAGCTCTTCTAATTCTTCTAACAATTCCAATGGTTCACGACCATCACGATCTAGTTTGTTGATAAAAGTAAATATCGGGATACCACGTTTTTTTACAACTTGGAATAATTTCTTTGTCTGTGCTTCGATCCCTTTTGCACTATCGATTACCATGACCGCACTATCCACGGCCATCAAAGTACGATAAGTATCTTCAGAAAAATCTTCATGTCCTGGTGTATCCAAGATATTTACTCGTTTCCCTTGATAATCAAACTGCATAACAGAACTAGTAACAGAAATCCCACGTTGTTTCTCGATTTCCATCCAGTCTGATTTGGCAAAATTACCTGTTTTTTTGCCTTTTACGGTCCCGGCTTGACGGATAGCCCCACCAAACAATAGTAATTGTTCTGTAATCGTTGTTTTCCCAGCATCCGGATGGGAAATGATCGCAAAAGTTCTGCGATTGTCCACTTGTTGCTTTAATTCTGGATTATTCATAACCTAACTCCATTTCTTCCATTCAATTATTTATATTTTCTCTAGGCACAGATTGTCCGATCTCTTAAAGAAAGACAATTTCATATAGGGCTGTGACAAAAGCCGTGTAGCAGTCTCTTTTTCCGAGTAAACGGCGTTCTAGAGACAGCCTATCAGCAATAAGCCCACCCAAGCCAAAAATACGAAAAGCTGTTTTTGCTTGGCTGCTCTTATTACTTAATGCAGGATAGCTTTTTCACAACCTTTGTCAACTACTACAACTGAATCAGTATAGCATGGATTCAGCGAATGAAAAAGCCACCAAACCATAAGAGTCAAATATTTTTTTGTCAGCTGACTAAAAAAAAAGACGTGTTGCTTGTTTATTCAAGCAACACGTCTTTCATAACCAAGTTTCCAATTATCTTCTTGGCTCGTCATCTTCGAATTCTTTTCTGAAGTATCTTCGTTCTTCTTCAGGTTCCGCTTCTGTTTCTTCCGGATCATGAAAAATGACACGGATTTTAAGGATTCGAGAACCTTCCATTTCTTCAGAAACCAGCGTAATATTATCGACATCAAACGATAACTTTTCGCCTTCATCCGGAATCATGCCTAATGCTGTAATCAAATAACCAGCCATCGTATCTACATCACTCATATGCAGATCACTGTCAAAAGCTTCATTGAACTCATCAATCAGCATACGTCCTTGGATGATATATTCGTGTTCATCGATTTTTTCATAAAGATTCTCAACTTCATCTGATTCATCATCGATTTCTCCGACGATTTCTTCTAAAAGGTCTTCTAGTGTTGCTAACCCAACGACGCCGCCATATTCATCTAATAAAATAGCCATCTGATTCTGCGTCTTTTTCATTTCATATAACAGATCATCAATAAAGACCGTTTCAGGAACGAATAAAGGCTCCTGCATGATTTTCTTGATATCTAAATTATCAAAGCCGAATTTATGGGCAGCTTTTAGTAAATTCTTTGTATGAAGGATTCCGACTACTTTATCTTTGTCTTCGTTATAAACAGGGATTCTTGAATAGTTTTCGGATAAAACTTCATTCACATTTTCTTCCACAGTATCGTTGATATCAATCATAAATGCATCCGTTCGTGGGACCATGACTTCTCGGGCAACTTTCGTATCAAGAGAAAAAACCCCTTGGAGCATTTCTAATTCTTCATTATTCAATACGCCTTCGTTTTCAAGCATATAACGCATTTCATCTCTGGTCATTTTTGAATCTTCATCATCAAAAGTCATCGGCGTGATACGCGCCAATAAACTTGTGGAAGCAGAAAGCAACCAGACGAAGGGCTTAGCTACTACACCAATCAAGCGTATCAGCCCTGAAGTGAACTTTGCGACTTCTTCTGATTTATTTAAAGCAATACGTTTAGGGTACAATTCTCCAAAAACAATCGATACATAGGTCAAAATAGCCAGCACAATGATATTTGCAATATTTTTTGCCGCTGTGCCGCCACCTAATACCGGAGCTAACCGTTCCGATAAAGTATTAGCTAGTGAAGCACCAGACAAAATGTTGACCAAAGTGATTCCTACTTGGATTGTCGATAGGAAATTATTTGGATTCTGCAATATTTTTAAAAGCTTTTGAGATTTCACATCTCCTTCATCAGCTTTTTGCTCGATTCGATTCTTATTGATCGAAACAACAGCAATTTCGGAAGCTGCTAAAAAAGCATTGATCAATGTCAAAACGATCAATAATAAAATCTGCGCTAACAGCGACTGACTCTCAGGGTCAGCATTCATAATCGCATTCTCTCCTTATAAAATTAATTTTTAGTTTACGATAGAAAAAAACGTGGCACTATAGCCACGTTAAAATGGTATCACAAAGCAATTTTCTTTGCAATAAAAACAAGTGTACTAAAACTACCTACGAGGTCGTAGCAATTTTCTTCTTGTTTTCATTTTGCTTGTCTTCTTTGACGATTTTGATTATATAGGAAATGATCGTCTTGCAGATTGCGTAAAAAGGAACACCTAAGAAGATACCAAGCAATCCGGCAATATTTCCAGCTACTAGAAGAACGATAATGATCGTTAATGGATGGATTTTCAGTGATTTCCCAATTACATTAGGATAAATGATATTCCCATCCAACTGTTGGACGATTAGCACAACCACACAACAAAGTAATGCTTTTACCGGATCATTGAAGACTGTTACTAAAAATGCAGGTGCTAGTCCTAGATAAGGTCCTAAATATGGAATTAGGTTTGTCAATCCCGCAATGACCCCAAATAAGAAAGCATAATCCACACCAATTACCATATATCCTAAAAATGTGAAGGTACCAACGAATAAACATTCGATTGCTTGTCCGCTAATGTAATTAGCCAATGTTTTATTCAGTTGCCCCAATAACTCCACAATTTGGTTTCTTCTTTTTTCTGGGAAAAACTGTTGGATGTTTGGCACTAGTTTTTCTCCGTCTTTCAACATATAGAACAAGATGAATGGTGCTGTAATGATTACTACAGTTGCCGAAGCGATCGTTCCAACGATCGAACCTAAACTATTGGATACTCCACTAAGGAATTGCTGAATGATTGTCCCGTAAGAAATGTCTAATTGCTCAAAATATTTATTGATATCTACTTCCTTGAACAAAGGCAATTCGGCTACCTCTTTTAACCAGCTTTCTACCTGTTTGATGAAATCAGGCATATTAGATGCCAATGAGGAAATTTGCTGTACTAGACTTGGGATGACACTAAGTAAAATCCAAATAATTGCTGCAACTAAAAGGAGCAGCACAATTGCGACAGCCCATATTCTTTTGATTTTTGCTTTCATCAACAGCTTGACAATAGGATTCAATAAATAGTAAAGAAAGCCTGCAATCAGTACAGGTGCAAATAACGTGGAAAAAAATGTCCCGATCGGTTCGAAAATAAAGTTTATTTCTGATGAAATCATGATCAATGCAGCTATGATCAATAATTCAAGCGACCAAAACATTAGTTTAGACTGTCTAAGTTTTTCAAACAATAGATTTCCTCCTTTCTTTCTTACTAGTATATATTATATTCGTTAAAAATTCTTTTATTCTTTTTTTATTTTTGAAAACTTGCCATACTTTTTATTTGTTTTATTTTCCAGTATACTATACGAAAGGAAGGTGGCTAGACCATGAAAGTTGTACAAACAAAAGATACAATGAGCAATATTTACTTAGATGCTGTACGGATCAGGCATCAAGTTTTTGTAGTCGAACAGGGTGTGCCTTTGTCTCGAGAAATAGACAAAGATGAAGCCCATTGTATCCACTTCGTCCTGTACTCAGATAAAAAAGAACCGCAAGGAACTGTACGTCTTTTGCCTTTAGAAAACGGAAAAATGAAATTACAGCGGATGGCGATTCTTTCTGAATACAGACACCAAGGGTTAGGAAAAATATTGATTGAAGAAGCAGAAAACTTTGCTAAGAATCAAGGCTATAATACGATTTTATTAGGGGCACAGTCCACAGCTGAAACTTTTTACGAAAAACTAGGATATACAGCTTACGGCGATCCTTTTGAAGATGCTGGCATGCCTCATATTTATATGAAAAAGACTTTATAAAAATTTATTTCGAAAAAAGCAAAAAACAGCAAGCTTTTGAGAAAAATCTCTCATTGGCTTACTGTTCTTTTTTGTGTTTACTTACGCGACAATTGCTTGTAACGGTTATACCAAATATCAATATAGCCTTCCGAGAACGGGCCATCTCCATTATTGATCCAGTCAACCAGAATCTTCACATTTTCTTTTAGGATGAAGTCAATATCGTTCGGATAATTCATCATTTTGCTGTGCATCTCATATTCATCGACATCCAATAGTCGTTTCTCGCCGTCAGGAAATACCTTGATATCCAAGTCATAGTCGATATATTTCAAGGCCTCATCGTCCAGCAAAAAAGGTGAAGCTAGATTACAATAATAGGAAACCCCCTTTTCTCTGATCATTGCTATTACATTGAACCAGTATTTTTTATGAAAATAAACAATCGCTGGTTCGCGCGTTACCCATCGGCGTCCATCAGATTCAGTGACTAATGTGTGATCATTCACGCCGATCATAGAGTGTTCGCTTGTTTTTAATACCATGGTATCTCGCCACGTTCGATGCAATTTGCCGTCGTGCTTGTAACTTTGGATCGTCACAAACTCTCCTTCTTTTGGAACTCCCATAGCAACCCTTCCTTAAGCAGCATTTTGTGCTTTGTGTTTGGGTGTTCATTACACCGACATCATAATTATTATATCAATAAAAATGAGCTTTGCCTAGAAAGGATTCCTATTGTTTCGATTTTTCTCTAACTGATCTACCAGTTTCATTTGGACCTTAGGAAAAGCGACCGAATCAAATGCATCAGGCTTCAACCACTTCGAAGTTTTGTTCTCGGTAAATTCTTGTTCTGCTCCCTCGGTTGCCCGTCCGTAAAAAAGGAGAACATGCCATTTCAGATGACTAAAAATATGAGTAACTTCTCCTAAATGTCGTGTCTGCCAAACAAAGAGTTCCTGCTTTTCAAATGGGAGATTTTGCTCTTCTTCTGCTACTAGGTCATCAAACAGATCGATTTCTGGCTTTGTTTCCCATTCTTTTTTCAATCGCTCATACTCCTCTTGTGTCACTTCCATCATTGGAAATGTCCACATATTCGCCAGCAATTTTTGGCTATCTCTTTCTTCAAAATAATACGCTCCAGAATGATTTTGAAGAGCCGCACTGATATAATAAACGTCTTTTGGCTTTGCTTTTTTTGTTTTTACAGGAAAACTCGTTTGGATTCCTCGTTTGTTAGCTAAACAAAAGGCTTGGATCGGACAAGTCTCACACTTTGGAGAAGTTGGTGTACAGATAGCTGAACCTAGATCCATCATTGCTTGGTTGAATTCACCTGGATGCTTTTCATCAATGATTTTCCGCATCGCTTCATCAAAGATTTTCCTGCTAGAAGCTTTTGCGATGTCTGCTTCAATGCAAAACAATCTGCTGACTACTCGCATCACGTTGCCGTCAACCGCGGGTTCTGGAAGTCCAAATGCGATACTTGCAATCGCGCCTGTCGTATATGGTCCTATTCCCTTCAATGAGCTAATTTCTTCAGGCGTTTGCGGCATTTCCCCATCAAATTCTGACATGATCTGTTTAGCAGCAGCTTGGATGTTCCGGGCTCTTGAGTAATAACCAAGGCCCTCCCATGCTTTTAAAAGCTTTTCTTCTGGAGCATTTGCTAGCTCTTCAATTGTAGGAAACCATTCCATGAAACGATAAAAATAATCGATCACTGTGTCTACTCTGGTTTGCTGAAGCATGATCTCAGAGATCCAGATACGATAAGGATCACGATTATAGCGCCAAGGCAGGTTTCTTTTTTCTTGTTCATACCATTGAATAAACTGATCTTGAAATTCTTTTGTTTCTTTATCTGTCCATTTTTCCCATTCTTTATTCACTTTCCTCTTCCTTTTCCGTAATGAATCGCTGGATCATATCCAAATCAAATCCTTTTTGATATAAGCTTTGCTTTACTTTTAGATTTCTTTTTTTAGGTTCAAACCTTAAATTTCTTCGCCATAGTTTATCTCCTTGTTTGACTAAATAATCATATTCTATTTCTTGATCTGCTTCTTGCGGAAGATCAGCCATCGCTTGTTGGATCACTTCTTGAGAAAAGCCTTTCGTCATCAATGTTTGTTGGATTTTTCTCAATAATTCTTTTTGGCTTTTTCCGTGATTTTTTCCAAACGCTTTTTCGGCTGTC
The DNA here is from genome assembly GCF_035726465.1 of Enterococcus sp. E4-150. NCBI lineage: Bacteria > Bacillati > Bacillota > Bacilli > Lactobacillales > Enterococcaceae > Enterococcus > Enterococcus sp. E4-150. Next base: position 62,692 of record NZ_JAPRGK010000007.1, read on the forward strand.
TGATGTGCATTTTGAACTTGGTCTTCAAATGTATATTGGCTGAGCGCTTGTTCAATGATTTCAGGTTTCAAACCTTTTTGCTGCATCTGCTGCGCTAATTTCTTTGGTCCTTTGTCACTTAAGCGCATATTCGTGCGCACATAACTTTCCCCATAGACCAAATCATCGACAAGGTCCAATTCTTTTAAGCGGGCTACGATTTTATTTCGATCTTCTTGAAGGATTTCCTTTTCTTTTAAGTATGTTCGGATTTCTTTTTCCGATCGCAACTGATAACTTAAGTAATTCATTGCTAGGTGAAACCCGAAATCAGCTCCGCTACTCTTCTTGATCTCTTGGATAGTTTCTTCGTCTAATTCCCGTCCTTTTAATAATCGATAGCGTACTAATACATCTTCAGATACTTGTAAAGCTTCTCCTTCAGATAAATCTACGCGATAGAAAGGGCCTTTGCCTTTACTGATTCTCGTAACGGTTAACATAAACATCCTCCTCGAACATATATTCTCTATCATACCACAGAAAATCCCCGTAATCAGGTATTATATGTTAGAATAAACCACAGAAAAAAGAAAAAGGGAGATACTTATGGCAGAAACAATTGTCAAAACTGGACAAACGGTTCCTTTGAAAATCAAGCGTTTAGGCATAAATGGTGAAGGAATCGGTTATTTCAAACGGTTGATCATATTTGTTCCATATGCACTACCAAAAGAAGAAGTACTAGTGAAAATCACGAAAGCAACTCCTCGCTATGCAGAAGGAGAATTAATAAAAGTCAAAAAAACAAGCAAAGATCGCGTAGTGGCACCATGTCCTGTTTACTATGAATGCGGTGGCTGTCAATTACAACACTTAGCTTATCAAGCTCAATTGGATTTTAAAAAGGATCTGCTTTTGCAAGCATTGGAAAAATTCAAACCAGCAGGCTTTCGATCTTATCAACTTTTGCCGACGATCGGGATGGATGAGCCTTGGCATTATAGAAACAAAGCACAATTTCAGTTACGAAAAAATAAGCAGACTCAAAAAATTGAAGCTGGTTTATACGAAGCAAACTCTCATCAGTTAGTCCCTATAACAGACTGCTTGGTTCAAGAACCTCGAACACAAAAAATAATGAATACTGTTGTTCAACTATTGAATAAATTTGATGCACCCATCTATGATGAACGGACAAACAGTGGAATCTTCCGCACAATCATGGTTAGAATCGGTGTTAAAACTGGGGAGTTACAAGTTGTTTTTATTACTCGCAGTAAAAAATTCCCGCAAAAAAACGCAATGATCCGTGAGATCAATGAACGACTGCCCGAAGTTGTTTCAATCATGCAAAATGTCCAGGCACAAAAAACGTCTCTCGTGATGGGGGATGAAACGATCCACTTATGGGGAAAAGAAGCCATTGAAGAACAAATCAATGAAGTGACTTTCGATCTTTCTCCTCGTGCCTTCTTTCAACTCAATCCTCAGCAGACCGAATTGCTTTATGGCGAAGGAATTAAAGCATTAGATGTCCAGCCTAATGAAACGATCGTGGATGCTTATTGCGGAGTTGGGACGATCGGCTTAAGTGTAGCAAAACAAGCCAAAGAAGTACGGGGAATGGATACCGTTCCTCAAGCAATCGCTGATGCAAAAAAAAATGCGGAAAGATTAGGATATCACAACACTCGATATGAAGTCGGGACAGCAGAGCAAGTTCTGCCTAAATGGTTGAATGAAGGTTTTCAGCCTGATGGTATCATCGTAGATCCACCACGTACGGGTTTGGATAACGCATTGATTCAATCATTATTGAAATACCCTCCAAAAAAACTTGTTTATATCTCCTGTAATGTTTCTACACTTGCCAGAGATCTGGTTAATTTAAGTAAAAAGTTCAAGATTGAATATTTACAGTCTGTCGACATGTTTCCTCAGACTGCACGTTGTGAAGTTGTCGTGAAGATGACGAGACTCGCTGACTAAATGAAAGAGGTTGTGAAAAAGTCTGCCCTGTATCAAGTAATAAGAACAACCAAACAAAAATAGCTCTTCATGTTTTATGAATACTGTACTTGTGACCGAAGAGTTAACAGGAGGACACTATTTATTTAAAAAAAGGGTTGTGACATAGTTTTTGTCACAGCCCTTTTTGATTATTATTGGATATTTACGTCTATCACTTGATAAAATGCATTTGTCGTATCGCTGATATTCCATACTGCTAAAATAACATTATATCCTTTTCGATCCTGCGGAAGTGTGATCGTTTGGTTGACTGTTTTTGGTGGAACAGTTGCTTTGTCGTCTATTTTTGTGATCAATTCAAAATCACTAAATTTCAAAGGTTGATTAGGATTCCAAGTTGGTTTGGTAATGTAGTAATCCCAAGTACTTGTCCGATGTTGTGCTGTTAAATTCCAAGTAATATTTAATGTTCCTGGATTAACCATGTTTTTATGCCATCTGTTAGATGTCTGTTCATCTAAAGGCTCAAAGCCGCTGACTCCTGCACTAGCAATTTTTCCATCAATGAATGTATTTTTGGTAGCTTCGATACTTTGCGGTTCCCATTGTGCTCTTCCGACATTTTGATTTAAGTTTCCTGCTACTGATGTTCCTAGGTATGCACGGCTTCCTGGAGAAGTAATATAACCATGCGCAAAACCTGGAATGCTAAAACCGAACAACCCTAAACTAACTAACCCAATAAACAATAACGTACTAATCTTTTTCATGTAGAAACCTCCTTCATTTGATAGCCACATTGTAAACGCTTTATTGTATTAACACAAACATTATGCTTTTATAATTTTATGTTGAAGTAAAAAAGGTGAAAAAAGTAAGATGCAGATTATAACAGAAGTAGACGAGAAAAGTACAAATAAAAAACATGAGAATCAAATCATATGATCTTTTTCAAAAACATCATTCATATAAACAAATGTTCAACTTTTTAATAACAACAATCATCAATTTTTTTCTTACTTCACAAACTAAATACAGGTCTTGCTGTGAGCCTTCATGGTAAACTAATATTATAGAAAGGAGTTAGTAAAATGAAGATGATAAAAGATATTCGTTTTTGGGTTTGTGTTATAGGAATTGTCATATTAGGCTTTTTATCAGGGTTGCTTAGCGGAAATCCCGGAGAATATTACTATTCTTTGCAACTTCCACCATTTGCACCACCTAGCTGGATATTTGGGCCGATGTGGACCTTACTGTATATATTGATGGGTATTTCTCTTTATTTGTTACTTAATCACAACAACAAAAAACAGCGAAACAATCTTGTCGGTCTTTTTGTGATTCAGTTCATTTTTAATTTTATATGGTCTGCTCTATTTTTTAATTTAAGAAATATTTTCATTGCAGCAATCGATATTACACTTTTAGTTATTTTCTTGTCAGTGCTTATGTATCAGTTGTGGCTGCATCATCGCCTGGCAATGTGGCTCATGATTCCTTATTATTTATGGGTACTATTCGCAACTCTATTGAATTATTCAATTTATTTTTTAAACTAAGGGCTTAAAAGAGACGTCCTGTAATTTAACACATAGAAAAAGTGCCACCTAAGTTAGATTTTTTGTCTAATTTAGGTGGCACTCTTTATTAACCATACTATTTTTTCTAGTACCCACTTGTTGTTCCATACTCATTATTCTGGTCATAACCATAACCATTTTGTTCCTGTCCAGCGTAAGGATCATAACTTTGAGTATCTTGACTTGGTGTATAGTACTGACTTGTATCTTCTGTTTGCTGATAATAGGTATTCGGATCTTGGTACTGATCATATGTGTTTTCTGAATAGGAAGAATAATCGGTGTACCCTTCACTATTCGATCCATCACCGTTTGTCGAATCGCCATCTTCCGAATCATCAAAGAACATCATTGAAGCATTCTCATTTTTCAAATTAGGTAATGTATCGCTTGTTTTTATATTTAATTGTTTCTTCAGTTCATTTTGGATCGAAAGAAGATCATTTTTTCCTAAAATTTGATAGTAGATATCATTGATCATTTGTCCTTCGCCTTGCAACTGGTCTTGTTTGATTGTTTCAAACGCCGGGGTGTAGTTCGTCGCTACATCAAGCATGTCATCCCAATCTAAGTCCGTCGTCACATTGTTCTCAACTGCTTTTAAAATTTTTCTATAATTGCTTACGCCATCTAAACTTAAAACTTTATTGACGATTTTCGTCACTACTTCCCGCTGACGACGTTGTCGACCGATATCGCCTTCTGGATCTTCGTGTCGCATTCGAGAATAGGCTAAACCTTTTTCTCCATTCAATGTTTGTTCACCTACTGGTACATGGACACCATCCAAAGTAAAGTCAATTTTATTATTCACTTTGATGCCACCGACCGCATTGATCAAATCTTCCATGCCATCCAAATTGATCGTTACATAATGATCAATAGGAATATCGAGCAGTTGCTCAATTGAATCCATGGCCATTTCGACACCACCAAATGCATAGGCATGATTTAATTTATCTACCGTTCCATAACCTACGATATTCGTATAAATATCTCGGTCCAAACTGATGATCGTTGATTTTTTTTGTTTCGGATTAACTGTTACTACCATCATCGTATCAGAACGTCCTTGTTCCGTTCTTCCTAATCCACCGGTATCTAAACCTAATAGCAAAACCGAAAAAGGTTCTTTATCATCAATGCTTACTCTCTCAGAACGTTTGGAGGATATTCGATTAGAGTTTTTAGAAATTTTGTTTACTGTTTGGCTCGCTTCTCCCATAAATCTGATTCCGTATGCTGATAATCCGGCAATCAGCAAAACGAATACCCCTAACAAGGTTAATAGAACTTTTTGCCATCGCTTCATAATACACCTCTGTTTCACATTTTCTAAAATATTGTCTCATATAACTGTTCAATCAGCAAATTCACTTTTTAATCATAAGAAAACTTTAAAAAACATTTTTGTGTAACGATTATTATTTTTTAAAATTTCTCAAAATTCTTAACTATCATACCATACCGTGAAAAAGATCGAAAGACCGAATACACGCAGTTCGCAATCGTTTTATCTTTTTTTTATGTATTTTTTCCAGAAAAAGCGAACAACAAAGTATTTTCCAAATAATCGTGCAGTAAAATGATCGCACATACCTTTCCCATCTTTTTAACAGTCTTTGCCTACCGTTCAGATTATCATTCGATTTCACGAAAATTTCTTCCTATGACTGGTCCTTTTGTTAAACCCATCTTCTATTCGTTTTATTTCCAGCTCACTGCATGGCTCTTAAAATGACTCGAACTAGTGATTGCATTACCATCATCTTTTAATGGATAGATATGCTCCTCTTCAAAGTAAAACGATTTTCTTTTAAAGTAATAGAATTGACATGGTAATGAGTATGTATACTAGTGGTTTCACAAATGGTCTTTTATTCAACATCCAAAAACTGAAATTTCTTTAAAATCCATTACTAACGAAGAAAATGTTCCTTGCTTGATAATTAGTTAGGACATGTCAAGTGAACAAATGCATTTACTTAGCCAAAAAATCTAAAAACTTCATAAATAGACAAAAAGACACGACTCTCTAAGAAGTCGTGTCTTTATTCAACAAATTATTATAATTTAGTCACTTCAGCAGCTTGAGGTCCGCGTGCACCTTCAACAATCGTGAATTCTACTTCTTGACCTTCTTCTAGGCTCTTGAAGCCGTCTCCTTGAATTGCTGAGAAATGAACAAATACGTCATCTCCGCCGTCTACTGTAATAAACCCAAATCCTTTTTCATTGTTGAACCATTTAACCGTTCCGTGTTCCATAAATGTATAGCCTCCAAAAAAGTTCTTGCAAGTAACCTTGCAAGAACATTATACCCAATTTAGAAAACGCTAGCAAGCTTTCGCTCTTTTATTTTCCAAATTATTTTTAAGACTGATATGACGGAGGAAATGGTTATTTTGCTGCTTCGAAACGTTTGTTTACTTCATCCCAATTAATAACATTCCAGAATGCTGCAATATAATCTGGTCGGACATTTTTATATTTCAAATAATAAGCATGTTCCCAAACGTCCAAACCTAGAATTGGTGTCTTTCCTTCCATCAATGGAGAATCTTGATTTGCAGTAGAGGTAATAGCTAATTTTCCATTTTCCATTACAAGCCAAGCCCATCCAGAACCAAATCGTCCAGCGGCTGCTTTTTTGAATTCTTCTTTAAAAGAAGAAAAATCACCAAAAGCTTCATTAATCGCTTCTTTTATTTCTCCTGTAGGTTCGCCACCAGCATTTGGTGCCATGATTTCCCAGAAAAATGAATGGTTAGCATGTCCGCCACCATTGTTACGTACAGCTGTCTTGATATCTGTTGGAATAGCGTCCATATCAGATAATAATTCTTCTATTGTTTTTTCGCCTAATTCTGGGTATTTCTCAATTGCTGCATTTAAATTCGTCACATAAGTATTGTGATGCTTATCATGATGCAGATGCATCGTTTCTTCGTCAATATAAGGTTCCAATGCGTCATATGCATAAGGTAGATCTGGTAATGTGTAAGTCATAAAAAAATTCCTCCTCAATGTTTTCTTAATAATGTCTACATTACAAAGAGTAACAAAGAGAAGGAAATTCTTCAATTGTTATGCCTAGTCGTCTTTTTCACTTTGACCTACTTCTTCTTCAAAAACCTCAGTTTCTTTAAAAATAAACAACTTGCTGAAAATATAGTTCGCAAGGATAACAATAATTTGAGTGATGATTTTCGCCACATACTCATTGCTGTTCATAACATTGATCAACAATACCATTGCCCCCATGTCCAATCCGTAAGAAAGGATACGGTAGAAGAAGAACTTACCGCATTCAATAAGTGCATGTGTAAAATTCGGTGATTTTGAATGGAATACCCAAAGTTTGTTCGTTACAAAAGCAAACAATACAGAACAAAACCACGAAATAGAATTGGATAAGGCCATACTTAAATCAAAATATTGGCGTGCGAGAGCAAAACTAACAAAATTTACAATCGTAGCCAAACCACCAAAAAAGAGATAGACTAGTATCTCCCAATATCCTTTTGCTTCTAAATATCCTTTTAACTGTCGATACTGCTTCATGAGCCAACCTACCTTATTAAAAATTCTTATTTATCATACTCTATATTTCAATAACTTTCATCTTTATTTAAAAAAATTAATTTTTTTTGATCCTTTGCCTTTGTCTCTGCTTGGATCGTCACATGTGTAATACCATATTTTAATTTTAATAAAGAAATTATACGAGGATATATCTTTTCAATCTCGCTTAGTAGCTGATCTTCAAAATCAATATGTCCGTCGAAAATAATTATCTTTTCGCTATACTGCCAAATATGGACATGATGAACATCCTTTACCCCATCGATTGCTTCAATTTCTTGTTCCATTTTTTCATAGTCGATAGCAGGTGCACTTTGTATCAAAATAGCGGCAGCTTTTTTGATCACCATTATCGCTTCTATCAATATATATATCGAAATGATCAGTGTAATAACTGGATCGATCCAGTAGATATCGAAAAAACGGATCAAAATTGCTCCGATAATCACACTTACCGAAGACAGTGTATCACTTAACAAATGCAAATAACTAGATTTTATATTCAAACTTTCATCTGCTTCTTGTCGTAATAATAATACTGAGAACAAATTCGCGAGCAATCCAATAACTGCTACTGTTAGCATCAAATGACTATTTATCTTTTCTGGTGAAGTGAACCGCTTGAATGCTTCAACGGTTAAAAACAAGGATAATATGATCAATATGAATGAGTTGATGAAAGCACTCAATATTTCTAAACGCTGGTAGCCATACGTACGTTTTTTATTTGCTTCTTTTCGGGCCATTTTTTGTGCCCCGTAAGAAAAAATAATTGCCAATGTATCACTAAGGTTATGGAAAGCATCTGAAACAAGAGACAAACTCCCTGACATAATCCCTCCAATAAATTCTGATAAAGTGATCACCGCATTCAAAACCACTACTCCAAATAGTTTTTTTGATGATCTCTGTGGCTGTGTAGGCACTATTCCTTCCTCCATTTTATTTATATTGGATAGTCTTTAGACAAGAATAACATTTTTTTGATATTTCACCAATCATTCAGCTGTTTCCCTAAAGCACTTGTATTTCACTTGATACTTCGCTAGAATTGCAAGTGATGACACTACTAGATGAGGAGTACTTATGACAACAAAACAATTAATTATCAGTTCCTTTATACGATTCAAAGACCTAAAGGAGGCGAGAAATGTCCCATTTTGGAAAGCCATTGTCTATCTTTTAGTTTTGAGTATAATTATGGCTTTGCCAATCTCTTTTCAAGTTTTTCAAGTCTTAAACAACATTCAATTGGATGGGCAAAAGATTGCTACTCGCATTCCTGATTTTACAATCCAAAACGGGCAGCTTCAAACCGAAGAAAAAGAAGGATTCATTTACCAAACAAACTCCATTATCTTCACATTTGATCCAGAGGGAAAACGAACAGAACAGGACATCTCTACTGATTTGATGGGGAATTTTGTTAGTGTCGGGATGTTAAAAAACAAACTTATCATAGCTCTTCCTAATACAGGCACGACTTCTGCTTTGTTGAACAATAACCAATTAGAACTTCCCTACACCAATGAATCTTTAAAAAACTTAACAGGTAAGCAGCTCCGTTCTTTTTTAAGTGAAGCATCTATACCACTTTGGATAAAAGTCCTGACATTTATATTTTCTATTTATCCTAGTTTTCTGAATCTGCTGATCACTTTGCTATTTACCAACATTGCTGCTTTTCTCTATGCACGCTTTCGACTAACAAAAGCTACTTTTCTTGATTGTTTAAAAACATTGATCTATTCAATTTCATTGCCTACTATAATTGCAACAATCTTGATGGTCTTTCTTCCTTCTTTTGACACTAGCGCCTTCATTGCTTTTGCAGGAATCTTTATTTTTGCTCAAGCTGTCAAAGGATGGGCAAAAATATCGATCAATTAAGAAATAAAGACAACTCGTTATTTCTACTTCAATAGACCCTTTTAGAGGTTGTGACATTTTTTTGTCACAGCCCCTTTTTTATTTGAAAAATATTTCTTTCTCAAAAAACAAGCAAGGCGCTTCAAAGTTCTTCTTGTATGCGCTACACTTAGAGTAAAGAAAGGCGGGAAATTAACTATGTCAGAAAGAATCATTTATGCAGATCGTCCATTTCGTGATGAATTTATCGAAGAAATCCATACTATAGCGCCTGGTTATATCTTTAAAACAGAATTACAACCAGAGGATCTACAAAATGTAGAGATCAGTTTGGGCTGGAACTCAGACTACCAAGAAAAACTATTAGCCTCTTCTACCTTGAAATGGGTCCAATCTATCTCAGCTGGTGTTGATCAGCTACCCCTTGAGACTTTTTCAAAGAAACATATTTTACTTTCAAATGGTAGTGGCATCCACAGTGAATCGATTACGGAGCATGTCTTAGGAATCATCCTTGGGTATTCTCGTGGTCTTTTTCAAGCACAAAAGGCACAGAGTGACATGAAATGGTTAGGTTCATCGGTCCATTACCAATCTATCCAAGGAAAAAAAATACTAATCATTGGAACTGGCCATATTGGAAAAATGATTGCAAAAAAATGCAAAGCATTAGACATGAACTGCTATGGAATCAATACATCCGGTCATCCAGCAGAAGGAATGGAAAAGACTTTTTCTTTAAATCAACTAAAGGAAGTTCTTCCTGAAGTAGATTTCGTAGTCAATATCTTACCTCTAACGGAGGAAACAACTGGGCTCTTTGATCAGCATATGTTTGAACACTTTGATCCAAAATCTGTATTCATCAATGTTGGCCGTGGTGCTTCTGTTAAGACACAAGATCTGGTGCAGGCTTTAAATAACCAGCAACTTTCCTTTGCAGCATTAGACGTTTTTGAGGAAGAGCCTCTTCCACAAGATCATCCTCTTTGGAAAATGGACAATGTACTGATTACTTCCCACATTGCAGGTTTGACACCTGATTTTCAAAAGAAATTAATGGCTATTTTTTTAACCAATCTGAAAAGCTACTTTGCCACCCATGAGCTTCAAACCAATCAAGTAAAATTGTCTGCAGGATATTAATAGCTGAAAACAATATTTTCAAAAGAAAAAAGAGAAGGTGACAAAAATTGTGTCACCCTCTCTTTTTTTATTGTTTTTTAAAGTGATAGGTTGGCTCCTCCAGGTTGGGATCATAATCAACAAGTAAATCATATCCTTTAAAGAACCATTCATCTGCTTCCTCGATAAAAAAAAGTGTCCCATCCATTTCCACTTTCTTTACAGGATGTTCTGGCTGTTCAACTGACATTCCAATCGAAAAACCATCATGAACCTCTGTTTTGCCGTAGACTTTTCCAAAAAAACGTATTCCGTAAGTTTCTGGCAGATCAATTTCTGAGTCAAACCACTTTTGTGCTTTTGGCGTTACCGTTAATTCCATCCCAACAACCTACTTTCTCTTTTCTTTCTATTGATTCATCTTATCGTCTAGAATATCCACATCGCCTGTCTCTCCAATCACCAGTAGATTATCATTTTCACGAACATATTCATCTGCTGCAGGAGAAGCGATAACCGTTTGATCTACTCTTCGTATGGCGACTACTGTTAAGTCAAAACGTTGTCTGAAATTTAATTCAGCTAATGTTTTGTTGAAAAATTTAGGATTGGAGACTCGGATTTCTGCTAAAGAATATTTATCTGACAGCTCTAAGTAGTCTAGAATATTCTTTGATACTAAGTTATGTGCAATCCGTATCCCCATGTCTCGCTCAGGGTGTACGACACGATCTGCTCCGATCTTCTCTAGTACACGGGCATGGTACTCATTTTGGGCTTTTGCTAAAATATTCGGTACGCCCATTTCCTTTACCATCAGAGTAACTAAGATACTGGCTTGGATATCTTCTCCAATAGCGACAATTACATGATCGAAATTTCTTATACCTAATGAACGAAGTGTCATCTCATCCTGTGCATTTGCCACAACAGCATGAGTGGCTATATTCATATATTCATTGACTCGATCTTCATTACTGTCAATAGCCAGTACTTCTTGTCCAGCTTCGATCAGTGTACGGCAGATGCTTCCGCCAAATCGTCCAAGGCCTACAATTGCAAAATTTTGTTTCACCATTTTCCTCCTTTAGTATCTTCTTTTCTCAGTATAACAAAGCCTTTCCAAAAACAAAAGCAAGCATCATTATTGTAAAAAAGCCAAGAAAAATAATAGTTATTTTCTCAGCTTTTGATTATCCTCTTTATCATCGTTTTTATTTCACCAAACCATGTTTAAACGCATAGATAGCTGCTTGAGTTCGGTCTTCTACCTCTAACTTAGCTAATATATTCGACACATGCGTTTTAACTGTTTTCAGTGTGATAAACAATTCATCCGCGATTTCCTGATTACTTTTCCCTTCAGAAATCAGCATCAAAATTTCATTTTCTCGATTCGTTAATTCTTCATGCAATACTGGATCATTTCGCCGACTCATTTTTTCCATCATTTTTGTTGTCACTTCAGGTTCCAATACTCGCTCGCCGCGTTGCGTAGCCCTTATAGCATCAGCTATTTCATGTGCGGTAGACGTCTTCAACAAATATCCTGCTGCTCCTGCTTCAATTGCAGGATAAACTTTTTCATCATCAATAAAACTTGTGACGATAATGATTTTGGCTTTTGGCCAATCTTTTAAGATTGCTTTTGTTGATTCGATGCCATCCATTTCTTCCATGACTAGATCCATTAAAATGACATCTGGTCGAAGTGCCATCGCCTTTTCATAGCCTTGACGTCCATTTTCAGCTTCTCCAATCACTTCAATGTCTTCTTGGATAGATAAATAAGAAGAGACGCCTAAGCGTACCATTTCATGGTCATCTACTAATAAAACTTTTATCATCTTTATCTATGCCTCCTTCATCAAAGGGACCTTGATCTCCACGCTCGTACCTTGCCCTTTAAAACTAATGATTTTTACTGTTCCACCAATACCAGCTACTCGTTCTTTGATATTGTTCAATCCATAACTTCCCGTTTTGGTTTCATTCATATTAAATCCTGTCCCGTCGTCAATGATACGTAATAAAAGATTGTTATCTATTTTATGCAAATAGACTTCTAATTCATTAGCCTTAGCATGTCTTAATGTGTTTGATAACAATTCTTGAACGATTCGGAACAAGTGATCCTCAATGGAACTAGTTAATTTTACATCTTCTACATCCCATTTTAGCGAAATCTGGATTTTATTCTGCAATTCCTTCAATAACTGCTCAATGCCTTGTTTTAAACTTTTTTCTTCTAAATTGACTGGACGCAGATGAAGAAGCAGCGCACGCATCTCAGACTGGGAAGCGTTGATGATCTCTGCCACCATTTTCAACTGCTTACGGAACATTTCTGGTGTCTCACTTTTTTCTGCTTGCTCCGTCAATGCCGACATCATCATCATCGCTGCAAATAATTGCTGTGAAACTGAATCATGAAGCTCACGAGCTAATCGATGCCTTTCTAATTCTAAAATCTCTTCTTTGGTTTGTCCATCTACATATTGAGGACGGCTAGTCATAATCTGTAATTCACTGGATACTTCGATCATTTTTTCTTTTATTTTAGTAATTTCCATATCAATATCTTTGATGTACAGATCATCCGACGCGCTTGGGATCGGCTGATGCAAAAGTTTGGATTCATAATTGCCAGAAGAAAGTGCACGAAGCTTTTCTTCGATTTTCCCGTATTTTGCCTTTTGAATAAGTGATAACAATAGAAATACGATCAATCCTACACCTAATGAAATTGCCATCAAATGGAAGATAAGCGGAACGTATAATAAACGCGCACGCAGCAATTCTCCCCACCAATGACTTTGGTTACTGGCATAAAAATAAGTGAAAAGTGAAAATAGAATAATAAGGAAAGCCGCAATCCCCGAATAAACAGCTAGCATTGCTTTGGATATTCTTCCCATCATATTCGTATCACCTCGACATCTCCGACCAAGGTATTAGTAATGATCTTCAATCTGCGAGGATTTTCATCATAATCACTGCTGCAGATTTTGATCTGTTCATTTTTTAAGGAAAACTGCTCTTCTTCAAACAAGACATTTCCTACTAATGTCGCATGCTCTAATCGAATAGCCACTCCCAGGGGTACTAAGATCCGTGTTCTGCCTATCCCTTTTCTTACAATCACAATATTATCATCTTTTGGCAAAAGTGTATTGCCCAAATCGATGATAGTATCACCAGAAATGATGGCAATGTTGATATCATCCCATTCATAGACGTCGTTTCCAATACGTTGGTTACCAAATAATTGCTGTCTTTTACGCTCATTATTATGTGTTTTTAATTGCTCTGTTTGGACCATCATGATCTGTTTTTTTCGCCAAAAAGCATTTTTTGTCAAATCTATTCCTGAAATCTCTACACCTTTCAGGCCGATAAATAAAACGGCCAATACAACCATCATCCATAAAGCAGGACTGTTGACTAAGCTAAAAAAAATGACCAAGCTCCCTAAGATCAATTGAAAATTTTGAAATTTAGTACGAGGATATTTGCGCATAGCTAGATATATATTGAAAATACCGAATATTACTAAAAGCAAAAGTCCAGTATTGTTTACGATTTGCCAAACAGCAAATAACAGCAGCAGTGCTTCGACTACCACAAAAAAACGCCAAGAACTATTCATCGCTTTTTCTCCCTCCTGACACATTCTCATTTCATCATACCTATTTTTTTGACTGTTGGCTATAGGACTTTAGATGTAAGATCGTTCAGTGAAACCTGCAATACTCAAAGAGAAAAGATCTAGAGTGCGTCATCAGTAAGATGAACTCTCTAGATCTTTCAGTCAGACTACGCTTGTTCTACTTTGACGATTTTAACTAACATATCGCCACCTGGTGTAGCAATAGTTACTTCATCATTTTTACGTTTGCCAATCAATGCTTGCGCGATAGGAGAATCATTGGAAATCTTTCCAGAAAACGGGTCTGCTTCAGCACTTCCGACAATCGTGTACTCTTCTTCATCTCCATCAGGCAACTCGATGAACGTAACTGTTTTACCGATCGATACCTCATCTGCATCTACGCCGTCATTATCGATGATTTGTGCAAAACGGATCATATTTTCAATTGTTGTGATTCTTCCTTCAACAAATGCTTGTTCATCTTTAGCTGATTCGTATTCGGAGTTTTCGGAAAGATCTCCGAAACCGCGAGCGATTTTGATTCGTTCAATGATTTCTCCGCGTTTAACTGTTTTTAGTTCTTCTAATTCTTTTTCTAATTTTTCTTTACCTTCTAGAGTCATTGGATAAACTTTCTCTACCATGTGTAACGTCTCCTTTTTTCGATAAAATACCGCAAAAGGTAATCTTTTGAGGAATATAGTCCAAAAAAGATTACCACGCTTTTCTTAAAATGTAAATGTTTTTCTAAAAATGATCAATGACTAGCCCCTGTTTTTCTAAGAATTATTTACATATTTTTGCACTAGTTCCATATGTTCTTCATACGTTTTAGCGAAATAAACATTTCCAGTGCTCGTATCTGCTACGAAATAATAATAGTCATTTTCTGCTGGTTCTAATACTGCCTTGATTGCCTCTTCGCTTGGATTGTCAAAAGGACCAGGCCCATAGCCGGTATTGGTATACAAATTGTATGGTGAATCTACAGCTGTATCTTCATACGTCACCAATTCTTTATGTTCTCCTAATGCATATAAAACAGAGATATCTGACTGAAGTGGCATATTTGCCTTGATTCGGTTAAAGAAGACTTGTGCAATATTTTTACGATCATTTTCTTTTACGCCTTCTTTTTCAACTAGAGAAGCCAAAGTTAAAACTTCTTGTACAGTCAAATTTTTCTGTTTGATAGCTGAATAATAGTTTTGCATGACCGTATTTGTCTTGTTCACCATCTCAATCACAAGATCCTTAAGCGAAGTACTCGTGTAGTAATCATAAGTAGCTGGGAATAAGTAGCCTTCCAAACGGTATTTTGTGTTCTCAGCTTTAGAGGCACTTTCCAACAATTCTGGGAATTTTTGATACAACTCGTTAAAGAAAGTCTCATCATTTACTAAATCTAAAAATTCTTTCTTGTCTTTACCAGTTACCTTCGCTACCCGCTCAGCAATCTGATCGATGTCGTAGCCTTCTGGAATGGCAATTTTCCCATCTGCAACTTTTGTTGGCTCAGATGTGCCGCCTTCTTGCAACTGCTTGCCAATCTCATCAAGAGTCATATTAGGCGCTAACTGATAATAACCAGCTTGAAAGCCAGTTAAGTTTTTAAATTTTGTATAATAATTGAAAACAATCCCACTTTTAATAATATTGTCTTTCTCCAAAATTTCGCCAATCTGCTTATTAGAAGAGCCGCTTGGGATTTCCACTTGGACTAATTGGTCGTCCGATTTATCTAAAGGCTTCAACCCGCTATCTACATAACGATATACGGTAAACCCGAGAAATCCGCCAATAATCAATAATGTAAGAGCGATCACTAAAATGATCTTCCTCACGATCTTATCTTCTTTTTTACGCAGATTTCTCCGCTTGTCGATTATATCTGCTGTAGCTGCCTTACTGGCTTCTTTTTTGTCTTTGCTTGGGTGTTGTTTGTTTCCTGACAAAACAACTCCTCCTTACTATCATCTTCGTAACTCTGTTTATTATACATGAAATTTCTACTGCCGTGAATTATTTTACCAAATATTATGTCAAAATTGTAAGTGGCAAATGCTCTTTTTGAGGATTACAATGAAAAATAGTTAAAAATGGATAGAAAGGAATTAACATGGCAAAAGGAAAACATCAAAAAAAACAGCAGATCTCTCTTTCTTTTCTCGCAGTTTTGTTGCTGGCTGTCAGCTTCTTTTCAACAGGCATCATTACAGGATGGCAATTAACAAAACAACCTCAACCACAAATTTATAAAACGGAACCCGCACAACTTGCTTCCAATTTAACATCTAATGAGCAGATGCTTGCCAGCAAAATTGATCAATTACTGCAAAAATCAGATTATATCGGTTCGATTTATGTACGCAAAAATAATCGAGTGATATTAGAAAAAGGATATGGGTACGCAAATCTACGCATAAAAGAATCGAATTCTCCTTCTCTTTACTATCAAATCGGTTCGATCCAAAAAGCGATGACTGCTTTACTTATCCTAAAACAAATTCAATCTGGCAAGATAACTTTTGACACAAAGCTATCTGAATTTTATCCTCAGATTCCTGGAAGTCAGCAAATCTCAATCAAAAATATGCTTTACATGCGCTCTGGTCTTCATCGAACCGCTTCTCCAAAAAAACCTATGTCAGATAGTGAGATCATTCAGTTTGCCCTTCATCATTTGAAATTTACTGATTATGATACGTATCATTATGAACCATTAAATTATACATTGCTTACAGGGGTATTGATCAAACTAACGAATCAGCCTTATGAAACTCTTTTAAAAAAAGAAATCATTCGGCCACTCCATCTAGAACATACAGATTTTTATGAAAATGTAAAAAATTCCCCTCAGCATGCTGTATCTTACCAAATGTCTGCAACTGACGATTATTCAAAAGCATTGGTCGAGCCTGAAACAGACATCCGAAATGAATTAGGCACAGGAAATATAAGTATGTCTGTTTATGACTTGAACAAATTCTTTACCAGTGTTCTGTCTGGCGATATTATACCAAAAGAACTACTTTTCTCATTGTGGCAAAATAATGGTGATAAACATCCTTACAGCGGCGGTGTTTACAGTGGAAATGATTATATCCTTGCTCAGGGAAATATCAATCGATTCCATGCAGTAGCGGCGATGAAAAAAGACACAAAAGATGCAATCGTCATGGAAAGTAATATCCAATCTGATAAAAACATCAAATTGCCGGCCACTGATTTAAGAAATCAGATTTACGAACTGATGGAAGGTGTTAATTTAAAAAGCTAAGTCGAAACAAAAAAACCAGCAGGATGCTGGTTTTTTGTTTTAATCGATTTCTGTCTTTAAATAACGTTCCATTCCGTTCAATATATCAAATTTGGGTTGATAACCTAAAGAACGGATCTTTGAAATATCCGCTAAAGAATCACGAATATCCCCTGAACGTTCTGCTTCATATTTAAGCGCTAGCTCTGTTCCTAAGATTTGATCAATTGAATGGATCAATTCAAGTAGCGTAGTGCTTTTTCCTGTACCGACATTGAATTGCTGTCCTAAAGCTTTTTCTTCCTTAGCAACAAGTAAAAGTGCTTGTATAACATCTTCTATATAAACGAAGTCTCTAGATTGGCTACCATCACCAAATAAAGTAAATTCTGCTTTTTCTCCTGCCAATTGTTTTTTGTATCGGTCCACTAGAATCGAAATAACTCCGCTATATGGAGAGTTAGGATTTTGATTTGGACCATAAACGTTAAAAAATCGGACAGCACTAGTCGGAACATCATATAAATGACAGTAATCCAAAACATATTGTTCTGCTGCAAACTTATCGATGGCATATGGTGTTAAAGGACGGATGACCGATTCTTCTTTTTTTGGCAACGTTGGTTCATCGCCATAAACTGCAGCTGATGAACTAAATACCAATCGTTTTAAACCAGATTGATATTTTCGTACCAATTCAAGCAATAAAAGCGCACTGTCAAAATTTACACGATGAGTTTCTAGAGGACGTTCTACAGAATCTGCCACACTAGCTACAGCAGCTAAATGAAAAATATAGGCAAACTGATACTGTTTCATGATTCTTTCCATCAATTGAGGATCTGATACATCCCCCTCAATGAAAGTCACTTGTTTCTCCATATCCAAGTTTTCTTTTTTTCCCATTGATAAATCGTCGACTACTACGATTTTGTTTTCTTTTCCCAAATAATTCGCTAGCGTTGAACCGATAAAACCAGCTCCGCCAGTAATCAATATAGTATCCATTAAATTCACTCCAATTATGCATTCTCATACTTAATACAGTTAGTTTACCATTTTTAACCAGGAAAAACTATATAAAGAATATACTGCCAGTATGTGCTGATTGCCGAATTTAACAAATTAATCACTTCAAAAAATAAAAACAGCAGAGTAAATCCTAATCGGACTTACTCTGCATTATTTTATATTTCAATATAGCTTAGCTTAACGATCTTTTAGTAGAGAGCGGAATTCACCAAAGCTAGCAAGGAAGCTGCGATGTACATATAGCAAATAAATTACATAAATCAAGCTATAGATACCTAGACTAATAAAGTTACCGCCAAACCAGATGTTACTAAAGATAAAAGCAATCGTTAGAATCGTTTCTACCAATTGTCTGTATCCAACAGGTAATTTCATTCCACGACAAAGAAAATATTCTGCTAAATTACAGCGAAACGCTAGACTCAACAATATCAAGCCTACTGCTAAATTCAAGTTACCTATCACAAATATAATGACTAATGAAGCCACTAATGAAAAGGATAGCGTCATCACATTGACCATCAATATCGTTTTTTCTTTACGCAAGCTCTTTAAATACGTATTGATAAGTAAAGACATTCTTCCTTCATAAATAACGATTGGAAACAATATTCCCATAAAATTCAGACTTTCCGTATATTCGGGTAGCCACATGGTCAAAACAATTTTTGCTGGGACGTAAAAAATCAATAAACCATAGGTTAAAGGAACAAATAAGTCCCGTAAGATACGGAAGAGTTCAGGGAGTCTTTGCTGATTTGTCCTTCTTAATAATGGAAACATAACAATTCCTACTGCATTGACAAATGTTAGGAACATATTTGAAATACTCAATGTAAAGGATAGTTTACCAAAAGTTTCAATTGACCATCGTTGTTGTACGAAGAATCGAATAGTTCCAAGAATGAGCATGCTAGCAATACTACTCAACATTAACTTACTACCAATATTGATATTATCAAAAATTTCAGGGACAAGTTCTTTTAGACTAATCATATTGACTTGCAACATATCTTTGATTCGAGACATTCCCCAAAGTGTCACGATCAATTTAGAAGCGATATCCATAATGATCAGCCAATAAAAATCTCTGCCGCCTAAAGCAAAGTAAATAGCAATAAACAAGACATAAAGATAGCGATCATTCCTAGAAAGCTGTGCATATTCTTTTATTCGATTCGTCGACTGGAAAATATACAGAATAAAAGTTTTAACGATCGTAATCACTGAAACAACAGCTGTCAATATTAAAATAAGTGATTGGGAACTGTTTGGCATAAAGAAATAAGCCCAAACAACTATAGCTATTGAAACAAAGAACTCAAAAATCGTTAGATACCAAAACTGTGATCCGAGCGAGCGTTTATCAAGTTTATTATATTCTTCCCCTCCTATTTTTAAATAGATTCCATCAATCCATCCAAAATGCAAAAAGCCTACGTATGAAGAATAGAACACATACAACTGCCAATAACTATACTCTGTTACTCCCAACAGTTTTGGTACAAATAAATTAAGCAAGATTGAGATACCTAATGTAGCAAAATTTGCGGCTACTGTATAATAAAGATTTTTTATAACTGATTTTGCTTTAGTATTCATATTGATATCCTCACTTTTTATACTTATGTTTTAGAAGATGATAGATATCAGTTCCAAAATAAAATTTATGTTTGTATTTCCAGAACGAGAAAATAACTGTTCGTATTTTTTCTTTTTCTAACATGTAAATACGCATTTCTAACTCTTTAATCAAATTATCCAGTAATTTTTTCTTTTTGTCATAATCTACTATAGTCACATTATTTATCAAGTAATTTCTGGCAGCTTCAACACGTTGCAATCTTCTTTGCAAAGTCATGAGCCTTTTGTAGTATAATTGCTCTTTATTTGACTGATCTATTTCTTTTTTAAAAGAACTTTGTCCATGTTTTCTCCATTCTATCAACGGTTTTCTCAATAAATATAAACCATTTGTTAGAACCGCGCTCCCCCACATCGACATATCATGAACCGGGTTTTCCATGTTAGACGCATAGAGATTAACTTGTGGGATAAATTCTTTCCTAACTGCATAGACGCACCCTGGTCTTCGGAGAAACAAATTATTCTCATTAAAAATGACTCGCTCTTCTATTTGTTGCTCATTTTTTTCTGTATCAACTTTTTTCAGTTCTTCACATAAACCGCCAAGTTCTACTAATTCATGATAATCCGTAACTAATACTTGAATTTTCTTATTTCTGAAGAGGCTACTCATCTCTTCAATTTTTGTTTCGTGCCAAATATCATCTTGATCACACGTAAATATGATATCCTGGCTAGCTAAATTTAATAAATGAAAGAAATTTTTTCTCCATCCTAGATTTTTTTCGTTAATTTTTAAATGCCAAGTTGATGACAAATTGTTTTTCTCAATAAAACTACTGATAATATCAACTGTATTATCAGTAGAACAATCATCACAAATCAGTACTTCATTGATTTTTTTTGTCTGGCTTAGTAGTGAATCTAATTGTTCCAAGATATTCTTTTCACCATTGTATGTAGCCATTACAACAGACGTACTTAGTTGCTCATACATAAAATTTCACTCTCTCTAATTTTTAAAAATCTGTGGTTTGTATTTAGATAATCAAATCAGTTGGATCACTTTTCATAAAAATCATAAGGATGGTGTGTTACTCGCTCTTTTTCAGGAGGCATTTCCATGTAGTTTCCATAACGCAACTTCAAGAATTTTTTTCTATCTTTGATAGCCATGACTTTATGACCTTCAAATTCTACATCTTCAAATTCATGAAACCATTCTGTTGGAAAAACACCCCAGTTAATATGAATCCATTCCATATAACCACATGTTTTAGTTTCCCCAAAAGGAATACTTTTGGCCATCTCTTGATACTTATCTCTCCAATATCTATCATTTCCTTCTTTTAATAATTTTCGGTGATATGGATACCGCAAAATAAGTTTTATTAAAGCTTTTGAAAAATAAAAACTCCGAGCATAGCACCATTTAAATGTGTCCATCAGATTCAAACGATATTGCTCTGTAATTTCTCTCAACTTTTCTCTTTCTTTTTCTGTATCTGGTATTCCATCAATAGGAAATATATCTACAAAGACACCTAAGTCAGGGTCTTCCCCACCAAAATATTGTTTTGTTTTTGCAATTGTATTGGGATCTATAAGTTTCGCAAAAGGGTAGCGATAGTGTATTCTAGTTTCAAAAGCTAATAACGTATAATTTTCATCTGTTTTCAATAAATCAATCAGCTTGTTGTAGTCTGGCCTTGGCATAACTATATCAATATCATCATCCCAAGGAATAAAACCTTTATGTCTTTCTACCCCAATCAAACTGCCGTAAAAAATTGTATATTTCAACTCATTTTTTCGACAAATCTTATCAATATACATCAAAATATTCACTGCTCTTTGCTGTACCTCTATCATCGTTAATTTTTTCATTTTTGTACTCTCCTAAAGCCGCCTATATCAAACAACTATTTCTTATTACGTAATTTCACTTTCATCAAATCAAAAGTGTGCTGAAGTTTTCCTAAATACAACCAAAAGACAAAAGTTGCTGTACGCCGTGTAAGAACAATTTCTGTAATCAGTAGGCTTGATACCAAAATAACCAGTACAACCTGATTATCAATAATGAATTCAATATAATCTTTATTGTTATTAGAAAAAAGGATTCGAAGAGAATTCACCATTTTAGTGATTAAAAATACTACGAAAATAATCGTTCCTGTAATACCAGTGGCTGCTAGCAAATAGAAAAAGGCACTGTGCGGTGTTTGCCCAGTTCTTGCTATATGAGTCTCAGGAATTTTTTCTTTAGCAACATCTACAAATCCTTTTGGCGTAACTCCGAATAATGGGTTTAACCTCATAAGTTCTGTTGCACTTTTCCATAATTTAAATCGACTATTTGAAATATCCGTATTCTCTTCTACATCGGGTCTTTTAGCAGACAATTTATTATTTTCTGTGTTAGCTGGCGTTCTTTTTTCAAAACTATCTAACATCTTAGGACTGCTTACATGGATTTCATTACCCAAAAAAATGTAACCGGATTGAACAAACGACACTCCACCATAAGCAATAGCTGAACAGACTATTGCTGATAATAAAGCTTGAACGAGTTTGGTAGCAACAAATTTACGATTTGTAGAATTCTTATATAAATAAACAAAAAAAACACCAAAGAAGGTTGCAGCCATTAATTGTATAATACCTGATCTAGATCCTGAAAGAGCTACATAACTGAATTGAATCAAAGCTATAAACGAGTATAGTGTTCTTTGAATAATTTTTTTATTTTTAATTATGTTTCTTATAGCAAATAATATACAGATTAAAGAAATAGTGCAGGCATAATTTGGATCAACAAAGATACCATATAATCGGTTTTCATAAAATCCTATTCTCATTCCGTAATACAATGTTTTTACAGGCATTGAAAAATTGACGTGTGCGAAAAACAAATACAAGGCAATACTCGTAAGAACTGTCCAAACGATAAGCAAAACATATTCAAAAATTTTAAAAATACGCTGGTTATTTGTTCTTCCAACTTCAAATACACAAAAGAAAAAAATACATTGCCAAATAATAAGTTTGATATTTTCTGTAAATGCATAAGAGTGATTGATTAAAGTAGTTATAACCAATATAACTATAAATAAGACTAACCAGTATTCAATTTGTATCTTCTTTTTTTTTAGTATCATAGGAAAAAAATGACAAAAAAATACTATTCCTGAAAATACAATGATTATCAATGTAAAAATTGAATCAATTTTTGTTGGAAGTGTCGAATAGACACTAACCATTCTTGCTATTAAAACCAACTCGAAAAAAATGATGTATGGTAATGATAGTTTATTCCCTATTTTTTCTATTCGTTCTAAAACATTACTAGACATATGAACCTCCGATAATCTATATTTATCCATGAAATTTAAAAATCTTTTAGTTAAAATCCAACATTGCTATTTATTATTGGCCAATTTTTTTCTTCTCAACTCCACAGGAATTTTATATAAATGAATACTAAATAGCAATAAAAGCATGGAAAGTTTGCGACTTTTCGTAAAAATTCGATTTCTCATAATAAATAGGAAATTATTTCTTAGATAATGAACGATTTTTTTGGTCTCTGGCAAGTTGGTTGCCTTGGCTGTTACGATTTTATCTAAAACTAAAAAATTGGCAAAACAGACTCTTTGGTGCGCAGCTTCTTCAATTTTTTTGCCTCTTCCTCTTAGCTTATTCTCGTTTATCACCCATGCTTCAATGAACTCAAATTGTTTGGCAGAGAATGTTTCCGTATTTATACTATCTAAACGATGATAGTAATAATATTTTTGCTTTGAATCTATTGCTATTTTTTTGCAACGGTCTAAAAGATCAACAATAACAAAAGAATCTTCATGATATTTTCCCTCAGGATAGCGGAGTGTAGAAAACAGCTCTCGTTTGTATAGTTTATTCACAGCATGAACAGAAATAATATTTCCATGTAATATTAATAACAATCCTTCCGTTGCAGTTACCGTTTTTTTGATAGTTGGTTTATTTACTGGTTTTTTCCCCTCATATACATCATATATCCCACAAATAGAAAGATCTGCTTGTTCTTTGACAATGTTGTCGTACAAAAGTTCATACATATCTTTTTCGATATAATCATCACTGTCAACAAAACCTAAATACTTTCCTCGTGCCACATCAATCCCGGCATTTCTTGCACTACTTAATCCGCCATTTTTTTTATGGATAACACGGACACGACTGTCTTTCGATGCATATTCATCACATATTTTACCGCTATTGTCAGGAGAACCGTCATCTACTAATATCACTTCGAAATCAGTAAATGTTTGTGCTAAGATTGAATCTACACATTTACTTAAATAAGGTTCTACTTTATAGACAGGAACAATAATACTAATCTCACACATTTTGCTTCTCACCTTTAACTAATTCTACTGTGTGTATCAATGATTCTTTCAATTCAAATATTGGATACCAACCATTTTCTTTGATTTTCTTGTTATCAAGTATCGCTGTGCTAGCTTTTGAGAAACCTTTTTGTTCAATCTCATCCGGCAATTCAAAAATTACTTGTTTGCCGCTGATATCAGCTAGCTGTTGGGCTAATTCTTTTAGTCGTAAATCAAAGTTTTCTGAAGAAACGTTGTACGCCTCTCCTTTTTCTCCTTCAAGCAGTAAATGAAGAATAGCAGAAACAGCATCTCCAACATATACATACGAAAAATATTGGTTTCCTTCACTTTTTAAAACAATATCTTTTTGTTCGACTGCATTTAAAATAAATTGTGAGGATGCTTTCGTATCAGATAAAAGCATCGTCGGACCAAACGTACGGCAAAGCCTTGGAATCACGATGTCGAGGTCGTGTTTTGCGATGTAGGCTTGGCATAATGATTCACTGACTCTTTTTCCTTCAGGGTAGCCTGCTCTCAGTGTATTACAATCGATGTATCCACAGTAATCTTCTGTGAATTTTTCTATATCGCCTCGATTTTCGCCATAGATTTCTACTGTTGATAAAAATAATACTCTAACCGGTTGAGTTGCTACTGCATGTTCCAATACTTGCTCTGTACCTGCAAGATTAGTCATGATCGTACCGATTGGATCAGTTGCGTAAGCCTTAGGATGTGTGTTACTTGCACCGTGTATCAAATAGTCAGCTTGAATTTCTTTTGGTAAGGGTTCTGTGACGTCACCTTCAACAATTTCGAAAGTATCTAATTCAAGATAACTGGCAAACCTTTTTTCAAGCTTCTGACGGTTTCTGCCCATTGCATAAACTTTGATTTTGATGCCTAGTTGTTCATTAGCAGCCATCAACGTATCAATCAAAAAAGAGCCGATCATTCCAGAAGCACCAATCATCAGAACGGATTTTCCATGTAGCTGTTTTATTTTTGGTGTATGATTGATTACTTTTGCCAAATCTTCTTGGTACATTGGTTGTTTAATCAACGTCATCATCTTTCACCTAGTCTTTCATTTTTAAATATGCTTTGAACAATTCTAGATCATCTGTTGTTGTCAATTTGATATTTTTATCAGAACCAGCAGCAAAATATAAAGTTTCTCCCAAATCTACCATCATGGTATTCGTATAAGAAGAATCAGTCATACCGATGTCTTCTTTCACTGCCCGGTCATATGCTGCCCGTAGTTTTCCGTATTGATAAGCTTGTGGAGTTGAGACACGCCTCAATGTGTTACGATCGACATACTGTTCCGTCGTTTCTTCTGTTTTCTTAATAAAAATTTGTTCGTTGTAAGGTAGAGAGGTTACACCGTTACCAAATTCTTTACATTTAACGATTACATCTGACAATACCAGTTCGTCTACTAGTGGACGGATTCCATCATGGATGATGATCGTATCATCATCTTCAGAGTAATCTTTCAAAAACTGGACACCATTATTGATCGACTCTTGTCCTTTTGATCCACCTGTAATGACCCATTTGACTTTGCTAATATTGAATTCTTTGATATACGCCCACATCGTTTCTTCCCAACCAGATTTGCAAACGACTAAAATCCGGTCAACTTGAGGATGGTGTTGAAATGATTCTAAAGTATAGATAATAATAGGTTTTCCTTCAATTGTAATGAACTGTTTTGGGATATCTTGTCCCATTCGTTTACCGACACCGCCGGCAATAATAATAGCTGTAATCATTTTTTTTCTGCTCCTTTAGTTAAATAATATTTTCCTTTGTACATTTTGTATGAATGTTCTGGGTCAATATAAACTGCTTCATGGTGAGAAACCTGATCTTTTTCAGGCGGAAACTGCATATAGTCGCCAAAAACTTGACTTAAATAATGATCATAGCCAATTGGTACTGGCATCTCTGTATCTTCGAATGGTACCCACACAGCAGATTCAAAGTCTTTTGCAGGATAAACATTTCCCATATATCGTGGACCGACACAAAGTTCTGTAACGAAATTCGTCGGGTTATCATTGTATTTGGTCATCTGCTTTTCAGCATATCTCCATATTTTATACTTCGTTTTTGCGGGTACGCTATTTAACAATAACTTTCCAGCTAATTCCATTGCTTTCCCATGGTTTTGTGGTACTTGCTGACTTCGATAAATCGCATAGATCATTGCCCATATCTTTTGCTTTTTCCGTTCTGCTTGCTTTTCAGGTGCAGTATCTAACGGAAAAATATCTAATTGGATACCATGAGGGATATCTAAATCTTCCTGGTACGTTTTGATAAAGGTCGTTTGGACGTTACGGATAGTTGTAAAGGAGTTCCGATCGTGATTCGTCAGAGTTGGTCTTAATAAAACAAATTTATCTTTTTGTGGGCCGGTTTCCCATAATTCAGCTAAGCGATCATAATCCCTTCTAGGCATGAAAAAATCTAAATCATCATCCCAGGGGATAAAACCTTTATGTCGAATTGCTCCGATTGCGCCGCCACCACAAAAATAACACAACAAATCGTGACTTTTACAAAAATCTACAAAGTATTGTGCCATTTCGAGATTTACTTTTTGAATTTTTTTTAATTCAGGATCTGTACTGTACATTATAGTTGCCTCAACCATTCTTTTATTAATCTTCCCTATTTTCTCATAAATAGAGGCGGTTTTCAATCTTATGCAAGTGGTTCTTTCTTTACTGACTGAAAACGGATAGATAAACAGCTATTTTTTGTTTTTAAAAGGGTTGTGACAAAAGACAGTCACAACCCCTTATTCCGACTTTTTTAATAAACTCTCTTCAACAATGCCATGATGCTTGGCATTTTCACTTCCACAAAGCTGCCGGCTTTCACCGCAGATAATAATAGAGGAGCTGGCAAATTATACAGCCATTTTGTTACTTTTTTCGCGCTGGAATCAGTCAATGCAACCTTTTTAGCTTCTTGGATGGCTGGATCATTCAAGATATGCAAGGCTTCTTCTCTTTTTTCTTTGGCAGTTCGCTCAGAATTCTCATAAATAGAAAAAATGACAGAGGTTGTTCCTTTTAAAAGAAGAGAAGCCATACCTGGTTTGTCTTTATCCCTTGTCACGACATTTGCTAATTCATAAAATTCTTTAAAGGTTTCAAATTTATTCGGTTTATATTGGTTGGTTATCCCTTTTCCACCTTCAAAATGATAGATATACTCGATTCTTGGATTCAATATTACTTGCTGACAATGTTCATAATAGTTCAAATTGAAGATACGGTCTTCACAACTGCTGTAATTTTTGAATAGAAGCTGTTTTTCCATCAAGATTTCCCTCTTGTAACATTTGTTCCAAACCACATACATCAACTGCTGATTCATCAGATGATACATATCATCCACGAACTGTTTATGATCTGTATATTGGTATTCTGGAACAAGATAGTCCTTTTCCGAAATAATTTCTTCCCCGCTTAACGTACGGAATGTAAAAGAACTGATAAGCAAATCTGCTTCAGGATGCTGTTCAAACAACTGCTGATAATCTGCCAAAATTTCTTTGACTGGCTCATCGTCTGCATCGAAAAATAATACATATTTCCCTGTAGATTGCTTGATGCCTTCATTTCGAGCAAGTCCAGGGCCTTGGTTTTCGGTTGTAAAAAGTTGAAAATGACTATCTCCTTGGATAGCTGATTGAATCAGCTGTTCTGTTTTGTCCGTTGAACCGTCATTGACCAAAATCACTTCATATTCTTCGAATGCCAGATTTTTTAAAACTTCTATTGTATGAGCAATCGTGTCTTCTGCATTATAAATTGGAATAATTATACTAAATATCGGATGGCTCATTTCATTTCTTTCCTCCAGCCTAGCGATAAATTTTCTCTTGTGAAAAGTCGATTTCTGCTAATGAACTAATATTTTCATCTTCATCTAGTCCTTGAGATGACATCTTATCAAATAAGATTTTGATTGTTTGAAGTAAAATCTTCAAATCTAATAGTAATGAATATTTTTTGATATACAACAAATCAAAACGTAGTTTACTGTTATAATCTGATACATATTTTCCGTATACTTGTGCATATCCGGTAATTCCCGCACGTACATTGTGTCTTAAATAATAATAAGGATTTTCTTCATTGAACTGATCAACGAAAAATGGTCTTTCTGGCCTTGGACCGACAATCGACATATCGCCTTTCAATACATTAAAGATTTGAGGTAATTCGTCAAAACGTACAGCACGGATAAATTTACCTACTGGTGTCACACGTGCATCGTTACTTTTAGCCAAGACTGGTCCTGATTTTGCTTCAGCTGTCGCACTCATGGAACGGAATTTATAGATTGAAAATTCCTTTTGATTTTTCGTAATACGTACTTGTTTATAGATGATTGGTCCAGGTGAAGTTGTTTTTACCAAAATCGCAGTGATTAGCATAAAAGGTGAGGCGAGGATCAGTAAAATAAGCGAAACGATGATATCAAAGAGACGCTTGAATAGTTCGTATTCTGGTTGGATTCTGAACCCAGAAACTTCAATGATGCTTTCATCTTCAAAATTCATAATATTCGGATTTATCATTGTCAGATTCTCAAAAGTCGTATTTAAAAATAATTTCTTCTCTTTTTTAGTCACTAATTGATAAATGCTGATTTTTTCATCTTCTGGGATTTTAGAAGCCAAATAGACGATATCCATATCATCGATCAATTTTTTTGTATTTTCGTAATAATTATCGATTGCCACTGCTTCAACCTTATGTTTATTGTTTTTCTTAGATTGAAAATTTTGGATAGCTGGTGCGACATCTTTCTCCAAACCTACGATAAGGACTTTCTTATCACGACTGACTCTTAAGTACAGTTTGTAAACGACTATCCGGTAAACACTAAGTAATATCGTACCTAGGATAAACGAGATCAAAATGACGCCACGCGGAAATGCAAACCATCGGCCAGCAAAAGTAACTACCATGATCCCCAATGCTATTAGTACTTGTCCAATAACAGTAATGAAGACAATATCACTGATCATTCGGTTATAGAATACATAAGCTCCTAACAAAATATTCAACGCAATAAAGATGATGGAAATAAAAATTGCTGAATGCTGAAAGGTCTCTAAGTTTCTCACTGGTACTTCTCCCTGGAATTTCAGCAAAAAACTAAGATAGATCGACACATTTAATACAAGTACATCCATAAGAATAATGAATATTCTGCGTGCCGCATTCCACTCCCCATTTTTATTCATATATACACTCCTAACCATAAAATAATGCCTCTATCATCTTACCATAGCAAAGTTTAAAAACCTAGTGAATAACCAAATTGTAAAGGAAATTAAAAGAAACGGGGAAAAGTGACTATTGTCTGTTTATATGTGTATTTCTGTATAACAGAAAGTTGTCTCAGAAGTCCCATCACTTCCTTTATGCTGAACTAGTATTCTCCTGCTAATTCCTTATTCACAAGTTACAATATTCATATAATTAAATTAAAAGAACTGTATTTTCATTAATAAAAATGAAAATACAGTTCTTTTAATCAATCAGTTCTCAACGAAAAATCGCCGATTCCTTCTTTAGTTAAATTATCGTTATAAAATGGGTCATGAGCAATATAAGAAGGCCACTTATCTTGCATTTTTTTGATTTCCCCAGCAAAACGTCTTTGTTTTTCTGGTGTATCTTCATAACCTCTTGATTTAGATTCGAAATGGTACAATTCTGCTTGATGTGCATAGACATTGTAAC
Source organism: Enterococcus sp. E4-150 (assembly GCF_035726465.1). Classification (NCBI taxonomy): domain Bacteria; kingdom Bacillati; phylum Bacillota; class Bacilli; order Lactobacillales; family Enterococcaceae; genus Enterococcus; species Enterococcus sp. E4-150. Next base: position 92,502 of record NZ_JAPRGK010000007.1, read on the forward strand.
GACCCAGTTCATAAACTTTCAAGCACAAGTCAACATCGTTGAATGCTACTTCTAATGTTTCATCAAATCCATTGACAGCATTGAAGTCAGCTGCCTTGACCATCATACAAGCTGCAGTGACTGCTAAGTAATTGACGTCAATGACCAATCGGCCAAAGTAACCACAATGTGTTCGATCATAGTTATTCAATGCATGTCCTGCAACGCCACCGATCCCTAATAATACACCTGCATGCTGCGTTGTATCATCCGGATAAAATAATTTTGCTCCTACACAGCCGATTCGATCAAACTGTGCATAAGAAACCATCGCTGTCATCCAGTCAGGTTCAATCACTTCTGTATCGTTATTCAAGAATAAAAAGTATTTGCCGTTTGCTTTTTCTGCTGCCAGATTGTTGATACGTGAATAATTGAATGGAATGTCAATTAATTCGACGATAAATCGGTCTTTCAGCTGATGCTTGTATTCTGCAAATAATTCTTGCATTTTAGGATCTGTACTTCCATTATCTGCAATAATGATTTCATAATTTGGATAAGACGTTTTTTCGATGATCGAATCCACACAAGTTTTTAGATCTTCATAGCCATTCTTAGTTGGAATGATTACACTGACCAAGTCTTCTTGCAAAACATCATAAGTGATTTCATAAAAACCAGAAATTCTGCCAGGATGTACGCTTCCCTTGATATTTCTTCTAGATAGAGCATCTGTCAATGCTTTCACTCCAGAATCATAGATGTAGCTTTTAGCTTCTCCATTGCTTGCAGTTGATCCCGGGATCGTCCGCCAGTGATACAAGACACGGTCAATGTGGTAAATGTGTTCTGCAGGAATTTGTTCTGTCACACGAAGAACCAAATCATAATCTTGAGAGCCTTCATATCCTTTACGGAAACCGCCAAGTTCCTTAACAATGCTTGTCCGATATACGCCTAAGTGAGAGATATAATTATTTCCCATCAATGTATCGGGAGACCAGTCTGCTTTGAAGTGCGGGTCAAAGCGATTCCCATCTGCATCGATTTTATCTTCGTCACTGTAGATCAAATCCAGTTCTGGATGTACGTTTAGCACTTTTGCCACTTCATATAAGGCAAATGGAGGTAATTCGTCATCATTATCTAAGAGCGCTATAAACTCTCCTTCTGCCATTTCCAATGCAGAATTAGTTGCCAGACTGATGTGTCCATTTTCTTGTCGGAAAACGACTTTGATTCTATCATCTTTTGCTTGATAGGATTCCAGACACTTTCGGATAGCTGGATCAGTAGAAGCATCATCACTGATACATAGTTCCCAGTGATCATACGTTTGATCAAGTACCGAATCAATGCATTTTTCGAGCCATTTGATTTCAACGTTATAGACAGGCATAAGTATGGAAATCAATGGGCGGTAGGCAAATCCTTGTACTTCCTTCCTTTGCTCTTTCAGATCAGGTTTCTCATGACGACTGATCCACTCTGCATAGTCGATCGATCCTGGTTTCAATTCCAGTTTGACCCGGCGGATTGCTTTTTTTACGCCATGAGTCCTTGCATAATTTATCCCTTTTTTCAGTAATCTTTTTTTTCTTTCCCATGAAGATTCAATGCCGTCATCATAAGGATATTTACCGTTTAATTTCACAGCTATGCCATTTTGATGTCTTGCTGTTTGGAAGTCTAAGATTGCTTTTCCTCTCATTTTCCCTGATAAACGTACCTTAAAACCGCTTTGGGTCTTAACATCAAGATTATATAAATGATTGATATCCAATCTTACGACATGTGTTGCTTCAGCAATCACATTTTCTTTTTCTACCTTTATCGTAGGGATTTCTTTGGTCACTTCATCAATTGCCCAGCCCACAATAAGCAAATCGCCAGTGGCCCGTTCACGAGTGATTTGATCGATAAATACGGCAATTTCTTTTTTTTGCACGATTCGTTTACTCCTTATCTTTATAAGTTAATCATTATTTACATTTCAATGATCCATGATTGACCATTTTGAGCCACTGCTTCCACTAAGAATGAACGTTCCTTCTCGCAAAGGATCCGCAGTTCAAATCCTGCTTTTGCTCCTTCAGGTAGCTGTTTTGCTTGATTGACTTCTTCTCGTAAAACAGGAATTGCTTCAAAAAATGGTGATTGGTCGGCTGATAACTTATAGGACAATGGTTGGCGATCCGAATTAGCGATTCCCCACCCGATGATTTTCAATATCTTTGTTTCTGCATCCCAGATTTTTTCGTCAATACATAGAGAAAGCTCTTTTTCTTGGATTTTTTTCGATGTTTCTTTCTTACGTCGCCCTAATCTATGTTTGATTGTCCATTCATCACTTTCCAACAACGTGCAATAGCGATTTATGGTTGTTTTCAACGTCTGATCTAATCTTGTATTATTCTCAATAAGATAATGATTTTCTCTTTCTAATTCATCATTTTTCTCAGAAAGCTGCTTTGTAACTTCAGCCATTGGACGGATCGTTTCCAGCAATTCTTTCATTGTTGGTGTCAATTCTCCGATAAAACGATAGTGACAATGGATAGTCACTTCTTTCCCTGCAATATCCGTTAAAAAGAACTCTGGTAAATCTTTACCATCAAACAAATAACAATCATTTACTGTTTTGACTACAGCATTTGAATCGATAAATGTGAGTTTTTCTCCAGCAGCTTCTGCGCTGAATTCGATAAAGCTAGGTTGCTGCGCGAAGCGAAACACCATTCGTTCTGCTAATTCTGATACATGGAAACTTAGTGTCTCATTTTCCCCTGTGAAATTATTGAATGGTATTTGTTGAATTATTTCATCTTGTTTCGTTTGCTGGATTACTTCTAATACTTTCACATAATTAGAATTTTGTGGCTGCGCAATGGAACTTTGTGCTACTGGATGTTTCATCAATGAGAAGAAGTATTGGTAGACTTCGCCAAATGGTCGCATTTTGAAATCATAACGTACAGCTTCCGGCAATTCTTCATAAGTTGATTTTAATTCTGTATCACCTACAGCTAAGTACAAATAATCTTCAATATTGATGTATAATCCTGCTTTTTCAAAAACTTTTTGGAAGCCATCATGAGTATAAAAAGAATTATGGGTTTCATCTAGCAAACCATAAGAAGCCCATGGCAATTGATTATTGAACAAATCAATCATGACAGAATTATGCGCCAAGTTAGGGAATGTAATTAGAATTTCTCCTTCTTCATTCAAAAATTCTCTAACTTTCTTCAACGTTTTTCCAGGATCTACCAAATGTTCTAAAACATCGGCAAACAAAACGTAATCAAATGTTTGTCCAGCATAATAGTTTGCCCATTCAAAGCTTTCGATATCTCCATAAAATCCATCTTGGGCAAACTCGCTGACAAAATCGAACAATTCCTTATCTAGTTCGACAATGCTCACTTCACATTGTTTTGCTCCGATCAAATGTTTCGTTAATCGGCCGTTTCCAGGACCAAACTCTAAAACTTTACTTCCTGGTTTGATCTGTGCGGCAATTTTTCCCACACTGCTTTGTTCATCTAGGTCCATTTCAAAATCATATTTCATTGCTATGAGTCCCTTCTTCCCATTTATGGTCTAAGACCACGATGCCTTCTCCGATATAAGAACCGCTGACAAACAAGTTCATGTATTTTGTCTTGTATACCAAAGGAACCGTTGCATTTTCTTCAAAGACCGCAACGTCAAAATAATATTCACCAGCTAACAAACCTAACTTTTCATACTCCAGATAAAAGATATTCTCACCTTTTTTCCAAGGAATCTTGATACCATCTAGTAGAGTATTGAGTCCGCACACATAAAAATTGTCGACTGTACGCAGAGCAATTCCTAAAACTGGATTTTTGATTGTATCGTCTTTTACTTCATAGGTTACTTTAACGTATAGTTTTTCTCCTTGTTCCAGCATATCCACTGGATTTTTGTCTTTATCCAACAATTCGGCTTTCGTCACGTCTACGATATCTGGAGCTGCGAAGCGTTCTACTTGGTTTTTATTTCGATCTACTGTTTTAACTGATTTTTTCTTCAAAAAGTTTTCGTAATTCGTCGTTACTTCCATCGTATCACCATATTCGACAACTTCTCCATTTTTCAACCAATAGGAACGATCACAAAAACGGCGAATCGAACTAATATCATGAGAAACGAATAAAATCGTTTTTCCCGAGTTCTTAATTTCTGTAAATTTTTCCATACATTTCAGTTGGAATTCAAGATCTCCTACTGCCAATGCTTCATCCACAATCAAAATATCAGGATTCACATTGATCGCTACAGCAAAAGCTAGACGAACGAACATCCCACTTGAATAGGTTTTTACAGGTTGATAAATATGGTCGCCAATATCAGCAAATTCAATGATATCATCGACCATTTCATCGACTTCTTCTCTTGAAAATCCTAGAACCATTCCATTTAAATAGATATTTTCATAGCCAGAATACTCAGGATTGAATCCTGATCCTAGTTCTAGCAAAGCTGAGATTTTTCCTTCGATTTCCATCGTGCCGGATGTTGGTGTCAGTACTCCCGTAATGATTTTCAACATTGTAGATTTTCCCGATCCGTTTTCTCCCACGAAACCGATCATCTCACCTTTTTTTATTTCTACATTCACGTTTTTCAACGCATAAAATACATCATGATAGGATTTCTTAAAAGGATTGAGGGCTTCACGAAATCGATCCGAAGGTTTTGCGTACATATTATAAGATTTTGTGATATCTTTTAGTCTAATTGCATATTCTGTCATAGCTATTCTCCTTACAGCACATCTGAAAAATGTGGTTTCAATCTACGGAACACTGCAGAGCCGATTACGAACATTACTAACGTGAAAACCCAGAAATACAAAGTATATGTTCCATGCTCCCAGAACCAAGCTTCACTTAAAAATGACTCACGATAACCTTGAACAACATAGTACAGCGGATTTAATTTCAATATGCTTACAAGACCTGAATCAAACTGATTAGGGCTCCATAATATCGGTAGTGTCCACATGATCAACTGCAGCACGATCGTAATTAATTGCATGATATCAGGTAGAAATGGTTGGATCGATGCCGTCAGCCAAGTCAATCCTGTCAAGAAAGCACACATGCAAAATAAATAATAAATCAGCTGTAAAGACATTGCTGAAGGATATATACCATTTATAAGCGCGACAGCTATGCCAATCAGAATGAAGAATAAATGGGTGTACAGATTGGATAGGATTTTCGTCGTGGGCAAGATACGAATATTGAATACGACTTTCTTTACTAAATAAGTATATTCCCGAAAAACAACCGTAGTTGATGCAAATGCATCTGAGAAGAAGAACCAAGGAATCATCCCGGTAACTAAATATACGATAAATGGGTATTTTGCATCGATCATTTGTGCTTTCAGTCCAACACCAAATACCAGCCAATAAATCAATACAGTAAATAGCGGATTGATAAACGCCCATAAGATCCCTAAAAACGATCCTGCATATCTTGATTTGAAGTCATTGATCGAAAACTGTAGCAGTAATTTTCTGTTCTGATAAATGTCCTTCATAAATAAATACAAATCTTTAAACATTTGTGTTCCTCCAAGCGATTTCAGTGAATTACAGTCAAGTGCCATTTTACCATATTTTTGGTACCGAGCTGCGTTCTTATTTATTTCTTAATTTTCTATGATACAAGATTTTCTCTAACGTTTCTATTTTACAGAAGATGCTAGACAATTGCAATAAACCAAAAAAGGCTGCGACGGTTGTCACAGCCTCTCTCGTATTTTGCGCCTATCAATGATAGCGTTGGATCCTGGAAGAATGAGCGCTATCTGGTTGTTCCTCATAACTTGGATCTCCAGCATTCATGTCGTCATATGGCTCTTCTATGTCATAGTATTCTTCCATAACTTTCGTTTCGTCATAGCGATGAACGGCCATAGCCAACAGGATATAAATAATCGGAACCCACGGGTATGAAGTCAATGTATCCTCCATAAATGACTGCATCATCACCGCAAAAAAGGCCCAGATAAAAGTCATCTGCCCGTTGGATAAATCTGCTTTCAACGTTAAGCGACCAATAAAAAGGATAAGCAGCAAAGCAGCAACTCCAAACCCTATTAACCCATAGATATTCAAAATAGAATTATAACTATTGTGGTTTCCTAAAAATTGGTTTCCTCGTTGGAAGATGAATGTTTTCATCCCAAGTAAAACTTGCTCAGATTTTTCTCCTAGCGTCTGATAGAATTTATGCCAAATATCTTCTCTACCGGTAAACAAATTGACTTTTTCGGAAACAGCGGCTAGATAAGAAATCGGTAAAGCCAAAAGAATCGTAGCCGTATAGGCAATAAACGGCGCACGAATGACACGCATCAATGATTTAGGTAAAAGATCCAATATCGCAAAAACAATCAATGCAACTAATGCGCCTCTTGATTGACAGACCCAAATGCCTAAAAAGGCTGCAACGACTGCTATCGCACCGATGATACGAACATACCACCGTTCAAAAGAACTGGCAAATCCGCTGATCAATAAAGCAAGAGTCATCAAAGAACTTCCGATTGTATTCGTATTGATCCAAATATCAGAAAGCGAATTGCCTGGAGTCCAGATGCTTTGTCCTTCTGGTACTTGGATCTCTGTAAATACACGATATAATGTGATTCCGAGGAAGACCGTAAAGACAAGCAGATAAATACCGCGATCCCATTTTGTCCACTCAATCCATTTAATTACTAAACAAAATAAAATAATCAAAGGAAACAGTAAATCTCCAAATAAAGACTCATTTCTTAATTCCCGAAAGTAAGAAAAGAAAATGAAAAGTGCAAGCGCAACACCTAGATAAAGAAAATCGACGCCTTTTGCTTTATAAACATTTAAAATGAGCAAAATAGCCACACTAAAAGCGATAAGTAATGAACTATTGTTATATATAAACAAAGTTGCTGGAAAACCTAACCCTGCTGTCCAAACAAAAAAGACTAGCGTCAGCAACAAAAGCAAGAAACCAGCACTCATTTTGTTGACAAATTTTTGTACGATTGCTTGAATTATCTCCACTCTCCTTTCTAATAATACTTCAGGGTTATTCTCAGCTAGCCCATTACTGTAAGACTAGCTGATTTTCCTGAGTTTGTGTTTGTGGTACATCTGGATAATCCGGATATTCTACTTTAAAAATCATATAACCGTCTTTGTCCGGTCCATATAGTTGTGTGAATTGAGCTTCATATAACTGATTGTAATCAGTTAACGGTCGCTTACTGATTACATAGTTGATCCCTAATTTTTCTGCGTCTTCAAAATTCAACGTGACCGAGAACATATCTGGACGATCTAAAATGAACTTTGTATCTTCCTTAGCGATAAAAGCTCTTGTGTGAGCATACCGATTATAATACTTCTCATGTTCTTCTTTTGGATCGATTTTCTTCCATGCAGCCATATCTGGATAAAAGCGGACTGTATTGAAAGATTTCACTCCCAATGTTGGGGTGAAGTTATATAATTCATCTTCAGACAACCAAACTTTACCAGGATCTTGTTGATCGATTTTTTGGATTTCTTTTGCCAGTGTTTTTTCAAAAATCGCTCCTGTACCTTCTACGACTGGATTGACGAAAAAGCCAGATACGATAACTAAGGCGGCAAAAGCGAGGTAAAACAAGCGTCTCCAGCCAAATAATGCAAAAGCTAAAATCACTGTTCCCAACACAGCAACTGCGATGGTTTCAAAATCCGAAAAATAATTATCCATTTTCGAATGCGTAATCGCATAGAAATAAGACCATGCATTTACTGCCAACAAAATGAATTTATACCAAATAGGAATAACATCTTCTCTCCAAATATAAGCGATAAACCAGATCGATAATAAACAAGCCGCAAAACTAAAAGTAAGGATGGCTCTTAATGGAGGAACATAAGACAGCAGAGTGATTTCTGCTAGCCATTTTGGCAACCCAACGGTAATCCAAAAGATAGAAAACAGACAAAAAATCATCAAAATACGTCCCAGTAACTTTTGTTCGCTATCTTTTTTGCCAAATAACACAAATGGACTTGCTAGGAATACAGTTGGAAAAAAGTGATAGAACAGGGCCACTTCAGAGTTATTCGAATAGTTGATATCTTCAAAAGGAATTTTCCAATTTGTAAGGAAAGAAAAAAATTCGCCAATCGTCCACTTTCCTCCAGTACTTACCCGTTTTCCTGGATATAAGGTATTCAAAGAAGCTAACAATGCGTCTTTTGACGTTAGCCAGAAATGAACCATGACTCCGCCAATAAATAAAACTGCCCCTCCAATCAACACTACATCCAACAGATCCCATGAAACTTTCTCGCTATAGTAAATAAGCAGGCCAACAAAATAAAAAATCAGCAAGTACGCCAGCATCACTTGATGGGCTGGGTAAATCACTAAAATAAACCCAATACCGAAAATAACCACCAAAAGCATCATCAACGTTCGTAGCCATTTTTTATCATGATTGTAGAAATAATGATAAAAAGCAGTCATCAGTCCCAAAGTAAAGAAAATCAAATCGCCCACATGTTGCATGAACCACCACTGGACTGCTGGAGAAAATGTCAGCGCAAATGCACCGATTAGCGATAGAGCTTTTTTTCTCTTCGTTAATATCATCAGTACTTCGAATCCAAGCAAGACCATGACGACTAATTTCATCGCCCAATAAAAGGAAAGTCCTCGATCTCTTCCGAGGAAAAAGAATCCCCAGTTGAATGGTTTTCCGATAACCGTAATATCCTTTACAGGAGAATTATACGCAATGATCATGTTTTGTCCGTTTAATGAATAATCCTCGTTCACCAACGGAAAGTCCTCTTCAGCTTGTGAGAGGTAAAAAGGTGTCTGCACCAGCCATTCGTCTGACCGCACTTCCCGATTCTGTCCAAAAATCACATCAGTTTTTTTCCCATCGTCTCTTTGCGACACATATTTATCCCAAACACCAAGTGAACTTCCGTTTAAATTAAAAGTAACGATGACCACGATGACTAAAACGCCAATAAGATAGCGGAGTTTTAGAAACAGGTCAAGCACCAAATTCGAATCTGCCTGATTCGCTTTTGGCTTTTCTTTTCGTCGTGCACTTCTTGTTTGTTTTTCCATATCATGCTCCAAATTCTATTTGATAAAAAGGAAATTACTTATTCATTTTTTTGGCAGCTTCCAGCATTTGCGCAAGTGCTTCTTGCCAAGTTGGTATGACAAAACCTAACGCTTCTGTCTTTTTCAGGCTCATGACTGAATACTGCGGACGTGTTGCTTTTTGCGGAAATTCTTCTGACGTAACAGGCGCAACTTCTACATCTGTATCTTTCAATATTTCTTTTGCGAATTCATACCAAGAACAGCTATTTTCGTTCGACAAATGATAAATACCAAATGGTGCTTTTTCTTCGATGACATATACCATAAATTCTGCCAAAGTACGTGTCCAAGTTGGTCGCCCAAACTGGTCATTTACTACAGTCAGTTTGTCGCGGGTTTCCGCTAGGCGTTGCATCGTGAAGACGAAATTGTGTCCATAGATCCCGAAAACCCAAGAAGTTCGTATGATATAATAGTCTTCTAAAATCTCTTCTACTGCTTTTTCGCCTAATAATTTCGTACGACCATATTCATTTAGTGGATTCGTTTGGTCGTCTACTTCGTATTCTACATTTTTGTTTTTTCCATCGAAAACATAGTCTGTACTGATATAGACGAATTGAGCATTCACAGCTTTTGCTGCAAGTGCTACATTTCTTGTACCATCAACATTGATCTTCTCATCTAATTCTTTTGCTTCTTCTTCTGCTTTATCTACTGCTGTGTAAGCTGCACAATGGAAAATAACATCAGGTTTTAATTCTGTGATGTAAGCCATTGTTTTCTCGGCATCTGTGATATCCAAGTCTTTTGCATCTGTTGAAACATATGGCAGATTTTTTTCATCTAATAAATGGCGCAATTCTGTACCTAGTTGCCCATTTCCTCCAGTTAATAAAAACATATGATTATCCGCTCCTTGATTTTTATTTTAAAAAAGAGACAGGCGAGCGCCTGCCTCACATGTGTTTTTCCATTAATACAGTGACATTTTCTCTGTATTATTGTCCATTTTTGGCATATGCTGCTTCAACGGCCTCTTTTTCTTTTTTCCACCAGTCTTCATGTTCTTCGTACCATTTGATCGTGTCAGCCAACCCATCACGGAAGTTCGTAAACTCAGGCTTCCATCCTAACTCTTCCCGTAATTTTGTCGAATCGATTGCATAACGCAAGTCGTGTCCTGCACGGTCGTTTACATGGTCGTACGCATCTTTTGGTTGACCCATCATTTCTAAGATCAATTCCATCACGGTCTTATTATCTTCTTCACCGTCTGCACCGATCAGATAGGTTTCGCCAATTCTGCCTTTCGTCAAAATCAGCCACACTGCTGAAGAATGATCATTCGTATGGATCCAGTCACGAACATTCTTTCCTTCGCCATATAATTTTGGACGAATACCGCTTAAGATATTCGTTACTTGGCGAGGAATAAATTTTTCAATATGCTGATAAGGACCATAGTTGTTTGAACAGTTTGAAATGGTTGCACGTAAGCCAAAAGAACGCACCCATGCTTTTACTAACAGATCTGAACCAGCTTTTGTAGAAGAATATGGACTTGAAGGATTATATGGTGTTTCCGCAGTGAATTTTTCTCCTTCGCCTTCCCCATGTCCTGGCAGGTCTTCACGTAATGGAAGATCGCCGTAAACCTCGTCAGTAGATACGTGATGATAGCGTACATCATACTTGCGGCAAGCTTCTAAAAGTGTATACGTACCAATGATATTCGTTTGTACAAATGGGAAAGGATCTTTTAATGAATTATCGTTATGGGATTCTGCCGCGTAATGAACAACTGCGTCCGCTTCTTTTACTAGACGGTCCACTAATTCTGCATCTGCAACATCTCCTACGACCAATTCTACGCGATCGCTAGGAAGTCCAGCCAAGTTCTCTTTGTTTCCTGCATAAGTCAGTTTATCCAAAACAGTGACATGCACTTCTGGATGATTGTTTACCACGTAATGAACGAAATTAGAGCCGATGAATCCGGCACCTCCGGTAACAATGATGTTTTTCATAAGAAAATTTCTCCTTAATTCTTAGATTTCTCCGTAAACAAATGGATTTTCTGCTTCAAATTCTTTTAATGTCGGATGACGGTGATCTTTTTCCGACATAATCGCTCTTGATGGATCAATTGGCCAATCAATCGCTAAATCTGGATCATCAAATGCGATGCCCCCATCTGCTTCTGCATTATAGTAATTATCACACTTATAAAGGAAGTTCACATTTGGTGTCAAAGTAACGAATCCATGGGCATATCCTTTAGGTACAAGCAACTGTCGATGATTATGTTCAGATAAGATAAATCCGTCCCATTGACCATAAGTCGGGCTACCTTTGCGGATATCCACTACTACATCTAAAACTGCTCCAGTGACTACCCGAATCAATTTTGTCTGTGCAGCTTCTCCTTTTTGGAAATGAAGCCCCCGAAGGACACCAGCTTCAGCTGATAGTGAATGGTTGTCTTGAACAAAGTCATATTTCAATCCATGTTCTGCAAATTTTGCTTTTGAATAACTTTCTGTGAAGAAACCGCGATGATCGCCAAAGACGTCCATTTCTACGATTTTGACATCTGTTAATTTTGTATCTGTTACTTTCATCTGTAAGGACTCCTTATTCAGCGGCCAAATTCAATAAATATTGACCGTATTGATTTTTTTTCAATGGCTGTGCAAGGGCCAGCAATTGTTCCTTATCGATGTAGCCCATACGGTAAGCAATTTCTTCCAAACAAGCCACTTTTAAGTTCTGACGTTTTTCAATTGTTTCGATAAAGGTAGATGCTTCAAGCAATGATTCATGTGTTCCTGTATCAAGCCAAGCAAATCCGCGTCCCATAAGTTCTACGGATAGTTTTCCTTTATCCAAATATGCTTTATTGACATCCGTAATCTCTAGTTCTCCACGTTCTGAAGGTTTGATACCTTTAGCGATAGAAATTACCTCATTGTCATAAAAATAAAGGCCAGTTACAGCGTAATTTGATTTTGGCTGAGCAGGCTTTTCTTCAATCGACAAAGCTTGCATATTCTCATCAAATTCTACTACACCAAAGCGTTCTGGATCATTGACATGATAGCCAAATACTGTCGCGCCTGTATCTTTTGAAGCTGCTCGTTGCAACATTTTAGACAGACCGCCACCATAGTAAATATTGTCCCCTAATACCAAGCAGACACTATCATCTCCAATAAATTCTTCTCCAATGATAAACGCTTGTGCCAATCCATCTGGACTTTCTTGTACTGCATATTCGATCTGCAGTCCTAAATCATTTCCGTTTCCAAATAATTCCTTGAAACGTGGTGTATCTTGTGGCGTTGAAATAATCAGAATTTCTTTGATTCCCGCCAACATCAGAGTAGACATTGGATAATAAATCATTGGTTTGTCATAAATCGGCATCAATTGTTTCGATGTTGCCTTTGTTAAAGGGTACAGACGTGTTCCGCTGCCCCCAGCAAGAATGATTCCCTTCATGGATATATGCTCTCCTTTTTGATTTCAAATTTCACTTTGTTATTATCTCATCAATTGTTATATTTGTCATGGAAATATTAAGGATTTAAACATCTTTTATCAACGTTTAAACCATTTTCGTTTGATCAACGCCGTAATCAGATGAACACGCCAAGAAATTTTTTGCCGTAATTTAGAATGTGTTTCAATCTCACTCGCGTTTAAATCATGTCTTCGGTACAGAGTTAACGGTTCTCTTAGGAACCCAGTCTTCTTTCCTCCCAGCAAACCAATCCACATATCATGCATCGGCACTTCTGACGGGATCGGCAAAATATCGGGTTTTAAAGAAGACCGGAAAGCCATACCAGCACCAATATAGTGACTTCTTATCACATTATTAAGCCATCCTTCTTTGGAATTTCGAAACGAAAAATACGAATCATGGATCTCTTGCAGCTCGCTGTCCACAATGATCAAATCAGAAACTACTACTAGCTGATCCGGATTCTGCTCAAAATAGTCAGTGATCTTTTTCACTTTTGTCTCCAACCAAACATCATCTTGGTCTGCCAAAAAGATTAGATCTCCTTTCGTCTGCTGGATCGCATAACCAAAATTAGCGATCAATCCTTGACGAGGCCCCGAAAAAAGCTGGATTCGCTTATCTTTTTCTGCGTATTCAGTTAATATATCCCATGTATCATCTACTGACCCATCATCAGAAATGACTACTTCATCTTCTGCTGAAAGCTGAGATAAAATACTATCTAACTGCTCTCTTAAATATCTGCCTCCATTAAAGGTAGCTATACAAACCGAACGCACGAATTCACACCTTCCAATTCTTAACATATGAGCGCAAAGTCATCCGCCAGATATGCCGGTTTTTGACGGTCAAGAACTGTTTAGCTGTTCTTAACAATAATTGTCGTCGGTGACTGGATAAATGCCTTTGATCATATTCATGATAAAATCGATTTTCTGCTTGTAAAATAGAACGGTATCGATTACTTGAAACTTTTTCATAGTCTAAAACCGAAAGATCATGTTCCATTCGTACAGGAAGGATCTCCACAGTTTTTTCCAACTGATCCACTTTCCAAAACAGCCAATGATCCAAAAAATCTAAAGAAAAAGCAGGATTAAACCCGCCAATCTTTTTTAGAAATTTGACAGACCAGGCAACACCTGAATTGATTGCCATGATTCGTTCAGCTGTTGGGCCTTCAACTTCTACTGCTTGAGCTGTACGATTGATATAACGATCTGAATATAGGGGAGAAACTTGTCGGCTCCCAGAAAAAATCATCGGAACTGCAGCAACACATTCATCTGTAAAGGTTACTTTACGCAATAGTTCAAAATAATCGTCGACTAGCCTCGTATCCTGATCCAGAGTGACGAGACAACGTGTTCCTTCATCTGCTTGAGACAACGCAAAATTATAAGCCACCGCTAAACCAGGATTTTGCGGATCATGATGATAAACGATATTTTCTTTTTCAAACAGCTCATTTTGCTGCCTTTGAGGACTATTATCGTAAATAATAAGCTGAATTTGCTTTTCGCTAAGTGCTTTGCTTAATGGTCCATAAGCTGGAGATTGACTGAATAGTTGCTGATAAAGCACAACGACTACTAATATTTCTGGTTTCATCAGAAAAAACGCCACCCCCACTTATTGAAAAATTTCATCATAGAAGTCAAAAACACGCGAAACAGTTTTGCATTTCGATGCGCACCCTTCCCGTAAAAATGGATAACTGCATAAAAGGGTGTGTACAATAACTTGTAACCTGCTTTTTCAAAACTCAAACACAAGTCGTTGTCTTCAAAGTACATGAAGAAACGCTCATCAAACCCCTTTATCTCTTTAAATTTATCAATATCAGCTACCATAAAACTACCTGAGATCATCCGTACATAACTATTAGCATCAGTAGGCAATCCTCGGCATTCAAACACAGCCAGTCGTTTGTCAAACTTTTTTTTGACCCATTTGAAAGGCACAAAGCGCAAAACGTAATCAAAAACAGCCAGCTGCTCACGGATGAGGTGCTGAGTTGTTCCATCTTCATTAAGAATCTTAGGTGCTAACATCGCACATTCCGGATGTTCTTTCAATAACAAGACCAATGCTGTAACTGTCTCTTCATCCACTAAAATATCTGGGTTACAAATAATGCCATAGCGAGAATCGCTAGCTATCAGATTGTGATTATGTCCATAACCAAATCCGGAATTTTCATCATGAAAATAGATATCGATGTAGGGATATTTCCTATACTTTGTTAGTCTTTTTTTGTACTCGGGAAGTGAATTGTTGTCAAAAATTCGGATTTTTACTGCTGTTTCATCTTTTACAGTTGAAATAAAATTATCTAGTGTCCGAAAAATTTTATCACTGTTTGCCGTCACAATACTAATAAGGATCGGCTGGTTTAATTTGTTATTCATCTATATGACGGTTCCATTTCTTCAAATATTTCTGTTTTACTTGCGTACGGTACTCTTTATTCCCTAAAAATCGCAATGTTTTTAAAATAAACTGATGTTTCTCATTGATCAGACCAATCAATTCAAATAATAAAATTGCAGCAAACAACATGGCAATAATCAATATGATCGTTCCGATTCTTCCAGTATAATTCATGACCATAGCTGTGAAAGAAAACATCAAAGCCATCGCATAAATCGTCAGGACAGCACCTTTATGAGTAAAGCCTAAACTGATTAGTCGGTGATGAAGATGTTTTTTATCTGCTGTAGAAAAAGAAACACGGTTTGCTTTTCTCCTAATGATAGCAAAAAACGTGTCTGTTACCGGCACTCCCATGACGATCAGCAAAGAAATCGATGAAACAAAAGTCACGTTCTTCAGCCCTTGTAGTGAAAGGACGGCCATCATAAACCCTAGGAATAGAGCTCCTGTATCGCCTAAATAAATCTTTGCCGGATAAAAATTGTAAGGAAAAAAACCGATAATACTTGCTACAAGACAGAAAATAACAACTGGAATATACACTGTAGAAGCATGGAGGAAAAAATATCCAATGATTCCTATCGTAATTAAACCGATCAATGAAATCCCTGCCGCCAGCCCATCCAAACCGTCAATCAGATTGACCGCATTCGTGATACCGAAGATCCAAAAAACCGTTACGGGAAAACTAAGCCAGCCTAGTTGGATATATCCAATAAAAGGAAGCGTGAAGGAATCAATACGTATATCTGCTACAAAATAAATAATAAGAGAAGCAATCAAGATCCCTATACTTTTTTGTTTAGGTGTCAGCTCATATTTATCATCGAGCACTCCTGTGACTATGATTACTAAAGAAGCAATCAGGATCGGTACAATATACGATTGAGGGATAATTTTACGGAATAAGAATAAAGTCGATATAACAAATGAAATAAAGATAGGCAGTCCGCCCGCTGAAGGCATTGGAACTTTATTTATTCTTCTTTCATTTGGTTTGTCGACCATACCTGTTTGTACTGAAATGATTTTGAATACAGGTGTTAATATCAGTGATAATAAAATTGTCAGAAAAAATCTTATAACCATACTAAAAGAAACAAGCATATGGGCACCTACTTTAATTAAGAGTCATAATTATTATAAATTACTGATATAAATTTACAATAAGAACTCTTGTTTCTACTTTTTTTTATGAGAAAATTTAGTTTTCAATTTATTGAACCATTTTCGGCTTGGATCTCGACGTTTTTTGATTTGATGACCCGTCACGTATTCTTGAACAACTGCATTGATGATTCCGCCCAAAATGATGATCGTAGCAGCAAAATTAAGCCAAAGCATGAGTACAATAAAACTTCCTATGATCTGATAACCGCTGATCCTCGTTGCAAAATACCTAGCATAGATACTAAACACTTGTGATAACAGCATCCAGCCGACAGTAGCGAAGATCGTGCCCGGAATGATCGTCTTCAACTTCAACTGAGCATTAGGGACAATTAAATAAATCAAGAACATGATGACAAATAAAGCTACCAATGTGATTGGCCACTTCAAAGTTTGGAACTGATCGATAAAGTTCACGGGTATTTGTACGATTGGCTGAATAGCATCCAAAATCAGCTGTCCCAACCCAAGAACGATAGTTACCCCACTAATAGCAATCATGAACAAGACAATGACAATTAGTGAGAAGAAACGGACGATCAAAAAATTTTTTCTATTTTCTACGCCATACGCTTTATTCATCGCAATTTGCAAAGCATTGATACTTTGACTTGCAGACCATAAAGCCGCTAATGCAGAAACGGATAACAAGCCTCCTGAACTTTGTGTCAAAAGGTCTTTGATTGCAGGACCGATAAACTGGTAAACGGTCTCAGGAATCACTTCTCGTAAATAGGTCAGTACAGTCTCTTGATCGATGTGGAGAAACGGTAAAATATTACCAAAAGCAATAATCAATGGAAATAAAGACAAGAGTAAATAATAAGCAACGACGACAGAGGTCGTACTCATTTCTGAATCAGTGATGCGCTTTTGAGTCGTCTCAATAAAGCGCATCAGATTTTCATTTTGTTTTATTTTGTTCCAAACTTTCATGTACCTCTCCCGTACCTATTGACTGGCTAGATCAATAAGTGCCTTCTTCTCCTTGTGATGTCAAAATTCTTGGACCATCTTTAGTAATAGCCAATGTATGTTCATATTGGCAAGAAAGTCCGCCGTCTCTTGTATACGCAGTCCAGCCGTTAGGATCCATTTTCATTTTCCAAGTTCCGGTATTAACCATAGGTTCGATCGTGATAACCATGCCTTCTTTCAACCGCAACCCTTTTCCAGCTTCTCCGTAATGAGGAACTGCTGGTTCTTCATGAATCGTAGGACCAACGCCATGACCAATAAAATCACGAACGATCGCTAGATTTTCGCCTTCTACATAAGTTTGGATAGCATGACCGATGTCACCAATCCGATTCCCTACTTGTGCTTGCTCAATACCGATGTACAAAGCTTTCTTCGTTACTTCCATCAATCGGTCGATCTCAGGTGTAGATTCTCCAACTACATAGGCCCAACAAGAATCAGAAATGCCGCCTTTCAAATCGATACACATATCGACTTTTACCAAATCACCGTTTTTCAAAGGCTTTTTACGAGGGAATCCATGACAAATTTCATCATTTATACTGATACAAGTCGCATATTCATACCCTTCAAAGCCAATTTGCGCAGCAATTCCGCCATGACTCTCGATATAGTTTCTGACAAATACCTCAATATCCCAACTTGTGATTCCTGGTTTTATAAAATCACGCAGATTTTTATGTACATCTGCTAATAAAGCTCCAGATTCTGCCATCATTTCAATTTCACGTGCTGATTTTAAAGTAATCATATTTTCGTCTCCTTTTTACAAATCCCTCTCATTTTAACATAGCGGCATACATTTAGCCAAATGACATTCCCCAGGTGTCTCTAGGTTTTATTTTCTTTTCAATGATGTTTTGGTATAATTCATAATTGTTAAATAATTATAAACGAGGAGGCACATCATGGCTTTAGCAAAAATCGTATATGCTAGCATGACAGGAAACACTGAAGAAATCGCCGATATTGTTGCAGAAGCATTTGAAAATCTGGATATCGAAGTCGAAATCAACGAATGTACCCAAGTAGATGCAGATGAATTCGAGGAGGCAGATATTTGCGTAGTAGCTACTTATACATACGATGATGGCGATTTGCCTGATGAGATCGTAGACTTTTATGAAGACTTGCAAGAATTGGATCTATCGGGAAAAATTTACGGTGTCTGCGGATCTGGTGATACTTTTTACGATGAATTCTGCAAATCGGTGGATGATTTCGATGCTGCTTTTGCAAAAACAGGCGCATCAAAAGGAGCCGAAAATGTTAAAGTGGATCTGAATGCTGAAGAAGAAGATATCGAAAATTTAGAAGCTTTCGCTAAAGAACTAGTCGCAAAAATTTAATATACTTGCAAATAAAAGAGCCATCCAGATTTATTCAATCTGTACGGCTCTTTTATTCATTGCATTCATGGAAGAGTTCTTCGGGAGTTAAAAATGCATACGCTGTAAGAAAAACGAACTTTTCCTTATTTTGACACATCTCTTGTTATCTACTGATTTGTGGAACTTTTGAGTATATTCAATCGATTTCGATTGGTTCTTTGAATTTCAAGATAGCATCTATACTGTCTTGGATCATCTTTTCAATCTGTTCATCAGTTGGATGGATGATGCTTGAAGACATCAAAGCTGCGATCCCAGTAGCTATGATCCATGTCCCATTATACAAAGATTCGATCTGCTCTTCTGAAAGATTCACATAAGCTGGATCGCGTTTCACTGTATTCACAAAGTAAGTATAAGAGAAATTCTGCATCTCTTTTCCTCCACCATATTCTTCTAAGTACAGTGAACGATACAACTTCTTCTCTCTTCTTGCAAAATGGATATAATTAAAAGCAAGATCGATAATCGTATTCCCTGTATGCTCAACAGTGAACACTTCATATTGTAAATGATCATAGATCTGCTCAAAAAGAGCTTGTCTCAAGTCATCCATATTTTTAAACTCAAGATAAATCGGTTGCGTGGAACAATTCATTTTGTTCGCGATGTTTCTCGCAGTAAATCGTGTAAATCCATCGGTGGCAGCTACTTCATAAGCAGCTGCCAAAATCTGTTCTCTAGTAATCGTCTTTTTTCTTGCCATATTTTTTTAATCTCCTTAATTTTTTTATAACGCTTCCACCATTGATTAATTTCATTGTAACATGTTTTTTTTGATATGCAAAATTAGTTTTTGATTTTCTTCACAAGCTGAAATAGCAAGTAGTAACATATATCATGAAACTTAACCTTAAAAAAATAACCTCCTTTTTTTATTTAAAGCCTCATTGTTTGAATCATAATTAAATGGTATCATGCTAATAGTTACCAGAAAAAATGGTGAGGAGGAATTTTTATTATGTTATCTGATTTTAATGAACTTCTAAAAAAATATGCACGCTTAATTGCAGAAACTGGCGTAGCCACAGAAAAAGGACACACAGTTGTTTTACAGATCAGCGTGGAACAGGCACCCCTTGCTCGATTGATCACACAAGAAGCTTATAAACTAGGAGCCGCTGAGGTTATCGTTCAATGGACTGACGACCAGATCCAAAGAGAATTTCTTTTACATGCTGCAACGGATCGTATTGAGAATGTACCACAATCTAAAATCGATCAAGCGGATGAATGGCTTGAAAAAGGAGCAAGCAGGATCAGCGTTGTTTCTGCCGATCCCGATGCATTTGCTGGTGTAGATAGCCATCGAGTAGCGTCTTATCAATCAGCGAATGGCAAAGCACTAATGAATTTACGCAAGGCAACTCAAGCAAATAAAGTCAGTTGGACTGTCGTGGCTGCGGCTGGTAAACAATGGGCAGCAAAAGTCTTCCCAGAACTGCCAGAAGAAAAACAAGTTGAGGCATTATGGGATCAGATTTTCAAAACGACTCGTGTCTATGAAGAAGACCCTGTCTTAGCATGGAAGAAGCATGATGAAAAATTAGCAAAAAAAGCAGAAGAATTGAATCGAGAACAATTTTCTGCCCTTCACTATACTGCTCCCGGTACAGATATCATTATCGGATTGCCTAAAAACCATCTTTGGGAAGGCGCTGGAAGCTATAATGCTCGTGGAGAAAAATTCATGGCAAATATGCCGACGGAAGAAGTGTTCACAGCACCTGACAGTCATCGAGTAGATGGTTACATTTCAAGTACAAAGCCACTGAGTTATGCTGGCACCATCATCTCGGGTATGAAATTTACTTTTAAAGATGGAAAAGTTGTTGATTTTTCTGCCGAACAAGGAGAAGATGTCTTAGCAAAACTGCTTGATACAGATGAAGGTGCGCGTCGTTTAGGAGAAGTCGCACTTGTACCTGACCCTTCACCTATTTCTCAATCTGGCATCATCTTTTTCAATACATTATTTGATGAAAACGCATCGAATCACTTAGCACTAGGTTCTGCTTATGCCTTCAGTGTGAAAGGCGGTACAGAAATGTCCGATGAAGAATTAGCAGAAGCTGGATTGAATAGAAGTCAAACCCACGTAGATTTCATGGTAGGATCTGACAAGATGGATATCGACGGAATCCGTGAAGATGGCTCTACAGTACCGATTTTCCGAAATGGCGATTGGGCTTGAGTATACTTTCGCACACATGCAAAAAATAATATAAAGCATAGAATAAAGGATCTAAGCTATTGGCTTAGATCCTTTATTTCGCTAAACAACCCCACCGTTTTTTTATATGGTACTTTGAAAAGGAAAGTTGTAAGTATTAACCCATCAGCTATTACTAAAAATAATAAAAAGTCATCTCCAGTTCATTCCCATTGGCTTTACGTAAAGCTTCAAGTTATACCGCTAGAGTTAAGAACGATATATCTTTCGTTGGATAGGACTGGTATAAGCCAATCGAAATCGTTTAATTCGAATCTGTTGAAGTATGAAAATCAACTACACCGTCGACCTATTAAGTTTTTCTTTAGTAATCAATTTTTGCCTATTCTCTCTTCGACTGTTTATTGATGGACTAAGACATACGCATGCATCTATTTTACTTTATCAAGGAGTAAATATACTTAGCGTATCGAAACGTTTAGGCCATAGCAGTTTAGAAACTACAATGTCTACTTATCTTCATATTGTTCGAGAACTTGAAGATCAGGATAAAGAAAAAATCAATGCTGTGTTCGATAGTTTATATAAAAATGATAACTAGTTCGGCACATTTTTGGCACAAATACAAAATAACCCCCTGTACCGCAAAGGATACAGGGGTTATTTGTACGTTCCTGACTGGAATTGAACCAGCGACCTATCGCTTAGGAGGCGATTGCTCTATCCTACTGAGCTACAGGAACAATTTCAATAAATCAATTGTAGCTTGTTTGTTTTTTACTTGCAAGCTTATCTGCTAAAAAAATCAGCTTATAAGTTAGGCAAAACGTTTCCACTAGTCCTTAACAGATGATAAACTAGAGGTAGAATGAGATAATGTAGGGAGGTGTTCTTTCCAATGAATGATAAGCCAAAAGAAAAAGTATACGCAGAACGCTTAGATTCATCTAAAAAAAATCGGGAAAAGATTACGAAAGAAGCAATCCAAGACCACAAAAAAGAAAACCCTAAAACAAAAGAAAACAAAAAATTCAAATTTACGAAAAAAGAGGATTTACTTTAACATTTTCCTTCAAATGCCAAATGAAAAACAAAAGGGTGGTGACAAAAATATTGTCATCACCCGTTTTTTATCAAAAATAGTCATTAAGAATTGGCTGTTGCTGTGGCAAGATTGAGCTTAACGTTTCTTCATATTCTTTTGTCACCTGTATTCTTTCTTGGAATACCAACTCTTCCACTTTACGATACCCTAATAATAGCTGCGTGATATGTTGGATACTTCCTCGAACGATTGGGAGTTTTGTTTGTTCTACTTTTGAGAGATGATTTTTTCCATTTTCGATTGTTACTTCCACGATTCCTTCATTCCATTTCGCATAATGATCTTCTTCTATTTGTAGGGCAAATGCAGCTTGTCTCTTTTTAAATGGATAATTTTCCAAAAACAAAGAAATATCTACGATCCTCGCCATCATATAAGGTGTGATCATTACAGAAGCAAATGGATTTTCTAATAGATAATTTTGATCATTACCGCCGTAGCCGCATGAATATTCAAATGTTTCAAAAGCACCATTGTGAGAACTTACGAAGCGAACAAGGCTGCAAAAAGCATCATGATCCAAAAATCCCCACTCCGCAATAATAAAGGAAGACGTTGCAAGCTGATAAACGATATATCCCGTTGCTTCCTCATTATCATCAAAATGCAAAGCAAACTGGTAATTGCCTTTTTGCTTGAATTTATACGTATACCACCAGTCTTCGCGCTTCAGACCAGCTCGTTGGTTTTCCGGCATCTGTTCATAAATTCTTCTGATTGCAGCTTTTGCATCTTCAAAATCCATACGCTTTATTTTTCCAGATTTTTTTTTGATAAACGGCACATCACGACTGTTTAGTTGATAACTGATTTTATCAAATGATTGTTCATAGCCATAGCGCCGATAGAAGGGATAGGAGAATGGCGCCAGATAAGATAAGCTTACTTTACGATCACGGCAATCTTCAAGGATCTTTTCCATGATCTGATTGATCCCGCCTTGTCCCCTTGCTTCTGGATAAGAAGCAACATAGCCAATGCCGGCCATTAGGTACTCTTGTCCGTAAAAATTCACTGGAAAAGGGGTCGCCATGACTTGACTTGTTAGCCGATCCTCCTCATCAAAAAATCCGTAATTCCAAGAATTCTCCGCAAGTGTACGAAAACGTTCTCGCCTTTCAGGTGTATCTGCCCCATTAAATGCATAAGTGGCTAAATCAAACATTTCCTCAATCGAAGATACACCTAGCTCTCTTACTTTGTTTGTCATTTTGCTGCCCCTTCCTACAAAAAAGCTAGTGAGGATTCACAGGAAAGATCTATCTTCCTATGAAAAATTCCTTCTAGCTTACTTCATTTTTCAATAACTAAATAGTACCATGTTTCATTGATTTAATACGTTGCTTCGATCATATCTAGCATTTTTTTGAAACGTCTCCGTTTAAAATACATCAAGATTGTTCCTAAAAGCATATCATTCAACTTTTGAAGCATGCCATAAGACTCCATTTTTTCTGTGTAATGAACCTCACAGGTCGAATCGTCCAATGGTTTGATTTGATAATGAACGACGAATTCATTCTTCGTTGTCGATGTACGAAACTTATAAGACTGGTTTTCAATGACTTCTTCGATTTTTATGCGAGCCCGGTTATTTTGCGAGAATTGTTTGACGTACTCCAAATTTTTCAGCTGTTTTCTAGTTACTGATTTGCCGGTCGCTTTACGTACATCGAAAAGGACAGAGTCCATAACTTTATCGTAAAAAAACGATGCTGGAATATTTAATTTTTTCGTGATTTCCATTAGTTATTTTTCTCCTTTGCTTCTTCTCTTTTTTTTCCCTTCACGAAGAAATAGATTCCTAATCCTGTTAGAAAAAGACCTGTGACCATACTATACAAATCATACCTTTGCGAATGTGGATTCAAACTATACAACACGATCAAAGAACCAATACTACATAAAAATAAACCGTTTTTTATCATCTCAACCATCCTATCTTTTTAAACCATTTTCTAAACAGCTGTTGATTGAAAATAAAGGACTGTTCCCCAAGGCTGTGCTTTGATCAGTTCCTTTGCTTTTTTAGCCGCAACTTCCGGATCTTCTGCACTTGTTTCAAAGAACAGCTTGATTCCTTGTTTTTCTTTAAATGTAAAAGTCATTCCTTCTTCATTGTATCCTTCTAACAATTCTTTGATTTCATCTTGTTGCATTGCACTGGCAATTGTAATCATTTCAGTTCCTCCTCGAAAATTCATTATGAGGAACGAAACTTAAAGCGTTCCGCTCCTCACGTTCATCTTATTGTTGTTCTCCTGCGGCAGGGTCCATTTTGTTTGCAGAGATGACAAATGGTGCCCAAATCAAGAAAGTCACGACCATACATACTAATGTTACGATCGGTGCCCGCCAATCCGCACCTGTTGCTAAGAATGACAATAAGAACGGCGGTACTACCCATGTGACTTGCTGCGATACCGGAGCGACTAGGCCAAGATAAGTAGCTGTCCATCCAATTGCTGTTGCTACTACTGGAGCAATCAAGAATGGGATAAACATGATTGCATTCAATACGATTGGCAGACCAAACATCACTGGTTCGTTGATATTGAAGATACCAGGCCCAATGGATAATTTAGCTACTGTTAGATAATCTGCACGTTTAGAGAAAATCAAGATAGCTATCAGTAAGACGATCGTTCCGCCTGATCCGCCAAACCATGCAAAAGCATCGAACGATCCGCGGACCCACATATAAGCTTTTCCATCTTCGATTGCATCTAACACGGCTGGTGTACCAGTTTTTCCGTTATAACCTTTTTGGAAAATATCAATATTGATTAGTTGTGCTTGTCCCCAGATTCCCTCTAGCACTGGTGCCAATACATTTGGTCCATGAATACCAAAGAACCAGAATACTTGAACAAATACTGTGACGATCAATACTGCTCCCAACCCTTGAGATAATCCTAGGAATGGTTCTGCAATATATTTTTGCACCAAATCAATGATCAGTTGCCCATCAGCTACACGACCTACGATATAATTGATAATAGCAATGACGTATAAAGCGATCGTCGCTGGTAAAATGGCTGCAAATGCTTTAGATACTGCTGGTGGTACTGAATCAGGCATTTTGATCGTAATGTTGGCAAGCATCAATTTACAAAAAATAATGACTGAAATAGCTCCCATGATCATAACTGTAAAATAAGCGTTTCCATTCAAATGATCTAGTTTTAGCCAACCCCATAATCCAACTGACAGTGTGCCATCTGCAATCGTTGCACCAATCTCAGAACTATTAATTGCATCTGCGACATTTGAAGGAACATTCACATCTAATGCTGCTGATAATGCTGGACCAAAGGAAATACCTTGAATCAAGGTAGCTAAACCAACGATCCCCCCAGCTAGATCATTTACTCCATAAGCTCGGGCAAGATTATACCCCCAAGAAAAGGCAAAGATCAATCCGGCGATTGCTAGTGTACCGTTCCAGACAAAACCATTGATTCCGATGATGACATTCAATACGGCAAAGATTCCTTTGTCTGCTGCTAAACTGTCAGCATAGGTACTGTTAAACTGTTGCGGTAAATCACGAATAATTGCATTGATCATTACAGCGACTGATCCCGCCATTGTTGCGGGCAGTGTGCCGATAAAAGCATCACGCAAAGCAACTAAATGTTTTTGCGCTCCGATTTTTGCGGCAACCGGTAGGATGTATTTCTCCATCCAACTTGATAGTCCGTTCATTTTTTACTTCCTCCTATAAGTTTTTTATATAAAGAGAGTTCTCCTTATAACAAAATAAAAAATCCGTTCAAAAATTTTTCTTCTTCCGTTCAAAAAAGAAGTTGTATTTATTCGCTGTATACGCGACGATAAAGTTCGATGATTTCTTTTGCTAAATCAGTAAATGCAATAGATGTCATTAAGTGATCTTGACTGTGAACAGTCAATAATGTCACTTGCATATGATTTCCTTGTGCTTCTTGTGTCAACATGTCTGTTTGTGCATGATGCGCTTGTATAAGTGATTCTTCTGCATCAGCGATTTTCCTATCCGCTAACTCAAAATCACCGATTTTAGCAGCCGCAATCGCTTCCATTGCATCGCTCTTTGCATTACCGCCAAACATGATTAACCCCATGATGGCTTCTAGATTTTGTTGATCTTCCACGTTGTTATACCCCCAACTGCATACTTGATTTATTTCATTAGATTTTCTGCTTGTGCAAGAACTTTTTCTCCGTTCATCATGCCATAGTCTTGCATATTGATGACATCTAATGGAATACCTTTAGGCGCAAGTTTTTGTTCAAATTGAGCTTTCATGAAACGTACTTGAGGACCTAATAATAATACATCGACATTCTTAGATTCTAAATTATTATCTGCATCTGAGGCAGAGACCGCAAAAATATCGGCTTCCATCCCTTTTTCTTCTGCTGCTTTTTGCATTTTTGTGACCAATAAACTCGTACTCATCCCTGCTGAACAAACTAACATGATTGTTTTTTTTGCCATTTTTAACACTCCTTTTATTTTTTTACACTTTTATATAACGCAAGAAGCATGCCAATAAAAAAAAGAGCTGAAATAGCGTTTTCATGCTTTTTAGCTCTTTTTTATAGTGCGCACACATATGTTTAGTGTGTAAACAGTATGATTAGTGTGTTCATTTTTTTATTTTATTTTCAAGAAACATTTGTGTAAGAAATGCGATATCATCTTCTGGAATTTTTACCTGATATTTTCGTTCTAGTGCCATCAAGTTTGCCCGAACGATATCCATTTCCAAACGATAAATTTTTGAGAAAATAGACAGTTTCTCAAATTGCCGATGGCTTTCTTGTTTGATCAATCCGTCTAACATGAAGGCTAAATGGATAACGATTCCAGTATCTACTCCAGGTTCCACGATAATCGACAAATC
Organism: Enterococcus sp. E4-150; assembly: GCF_035726465.1. Classification (NCBI taxonomy): domain Bacteria; kingdom Bacillati; phylum Bacillota; class Bacilli; order Lactobacillales; family Enterococcaceae; genus Enterococcus; species Enterococcus sp. E4-150. The sequence continues at coordinate 119,313 of NZ_JAPRGK010000007.1, forward strand.
GGTCTGGATCTGCTGAACTGTCTTTTGCAATGAACGGATCAGTTCATCAATAGAAAAGACATCGCTTAATGATCCAGAAAGTGAATCGACAATTTTAGCTGTCGGGATCTCATCATCAGCTATACGCTTTAAAATATTTAGTTTTTCATCATCAAAAACGTCATAGGCTGAAAAAAATGGGATATTTTGATAATCAACATCAACTGTTCCCGCAATTGCTTTGATCTCATATTCTTCCAATAAGGCATCGATGTGTTTTTTGAATGATTCACGTTCTAAAAACTGCATCTGGATCAGTTCTACCTTATTTTGATTAATCACTGGCATAATACGCTGATATAATTTGGCAGCTACTCCCTCACCAGTAAAGCATGTCACGATTACGGCTTTTTTACGCTGTAAAGTTTCAAATTTTTCCGCTTTGAACTGATCACGTACGATCGATTCAAAGGAAAGCTGGATATTTTGATAAATGTCTTCTAAGCTTCTTCCAACACTTGCCATCCGTATCGCTTCTATTACAATCATGGTACTTGTCATCGTGATAGCTTTCGTCCGAATGCCAGTCTCTTCATAAATCAAATCACTGAAGGTGTTTAATGATCCCATATCTGTTAACAAGAGTAGACCATTCGTCAAATGCTCTTGATAGTTTTTGACATATTGTAACACTTCTTCATACATTGTTTGAACTTCCATAACCAGTGGCATATTAAAAGCTTTCCCTACTTTTGTTCCTAATAGTTCTTGTGCCATCTCCAACATGCTTGAAGCAGTCTGTCTGCCGTGCATCAATACGAGAACATCTACTTTGTTTTCTTTAACAGGCTCACTTTCTCCTAGATTGATAGAAAGAAACATACTAATAAAGCCGATTTCATCAAAAGGAATCTCAACTTGTTCTTCTTCTTCAATGATTGTCGAAAGATCAATTGCTACCTGGAATTCCCTCTTAAAATTTTTCCGTACGTTATTCAAATCTGGGTGGACGATCATATGACCTTCTCTCACACGATCCAATGTACTTTGCAGATGCAAAGCAAAAGCAAAACGAGCTTTTTCATTATAAATACGGTCTAACCGTTTTTCAGCCACATCATACAATTGATTGGTTAACCGCCAGATTTCATCTGGCAAAAGATCTTTGGGAATCGAACTTTTAGTCAATTCTTTGACATATGTCTGGAAATAAGCATCCACATCTTTTGAAATGAGGGTCTCTAGATCAATGTTCTCCACACCGGTTTCGGAAAGAGAAGTGACTTTTTCCTCAATATCGTTATAGACCTGCATGTTTCGTTCTGGATCTTGTGACCAGACAACATCAGCAAATCCTGGTTCAAATGTCAAATACTGACTTTTGCTGTCCATGAATCGGTCGAGACGTTCCGGTATTTCCTTGATTTTCAGTAATCCTTTTTGTACTTGAAGGGAAAGTTCTTCTTTTCGAATGATTAGCTTTTTCTCATGATGAGTACGGTAATGTAAAAAAGATTTTGCACAGACTAGTTTCAAGTCTCGTTTCACTTGACCGATATTTCCTTCCGCATCATAAAGCATGAAGGCAAGAATCGCTTCTTTTTCGATATCGATACGTTGATTCAAACGATTCGCTTCTTGTTTGATAAAAAGAGAGATGATTTCATAACGCTCATCCAGTGAACGTGAAGAAAGATTCGGCAAGGTGATTGCCATAGGAATCCGTCGATTGAACGTAGATAAGAAACTTTCTGAAGATTCAGTCGTCGCCCCAATGATCTGAACAGATGCTTCATGTACTTGTGCACTTTCTCCAAGCGGACGGTAAATACCTTTATCAATGAAAGTAAACAGCATTTCCTGCCCTTCCGGCGGTAAACGGTGGATCTCATCTAAAAACAATATACCGCCGTCTGCTTTGGCTATTAGACCGGGACTATCTTGAGCTGCTCCTGTGTAAGCCCCTTTTTTGATCCCAAAGATGTGTCCAAAGAGCAGTTGCGGATTTTGAGCATAATCCGCACAATTGAAAGAAACAAATGGCGCATCTGCAGAAAGCATCTCTGAATCGATTGCAAAATGATACATACATTCAGCAAACATCGACTTCCCTGTACCAGTTTCTCCAAAAATAATCGTATGCAACCCCCGCGGTGGATAAAGAATCGCAGCTTTTGCCTGCTGTATGCTGACTTTTAAAGAATCATTTTCTCCAACGAGTGTTTCAAAAGTCACTTGCGTAGAAGAGTCGACATGCACTTCATCAGATTTTGACTTTTCCGTTGGCAAAGAGTAAACGACTGGTCGGCCAGCGGTTTTTACAATATGATGGGCCTTGTATAGTTCACTTAAATATCGGCTTGCATTGCTTCGATCGATAGTTAAGCGCTCAGCTACATCACTTGCTGTCAATCCTTGTTGGTTTTCTGTCAATAGCTGCAAGATCTCTTCTTGACGTTCTTTCACATAACCCCTCCTCTGGCAACCAATTTTGTTCCCGTTTTCATAATCATAGCATAAAAAGGCGCTTATTTGCGCCTTGCTCCTTTATTTCTCTCTTTTTTTGATTTATTTTTAACTTTTTTTCTTATTTTTTCTTTGTTATATTCTGGGTTCTGCTCCTTTCCATAAAAAGTTTTCGCATACTTTTTATTTACTGCAGGAGCTGCATCTTCTTTGGTTGGCTGCTCAGTTTGCAGCTTACCTCCGTATAAAAAAATCTCTTCAAGTGTTATATTTGATGGACGTAAAAGCCGTTTTAAATCTCTTAGATTATTATCTTGTACGAGTGTAATTACTATTCCTTCATTACCCATTCGACCAGTTCTTCCCGAACGATGCAAATAAGCTTCTTCACTTAACGGAACTTCTGCATTCACTACATAAGGAAGACCTGTAATATCTAAACCTCTAGCCGCCACATCTGTGGTCAAAAGTGCTCTGACCATTTTCTTTTTGAATTGTTCTAGCGCTGCTTTTCGGAGTAGCTTGTTCTGATCAGAGGCCAGACTTCCTACCGGTACACCTCTATACAGCAATTTTTCTTCCATTACGCCTAATTCAGTCAGTTGATTAAAGAAAATCAGACCATGAAAATCTTCTATATGCGTGAGACGTCTCAAGTAGTCATCTTTCTTTCGTATCGGTACACGTAAAAAGTAATGTCTCAGTCCTTTTCGAGAATCGTCCTCTGCTGTCACGTCAATTGTCTCAAACGTTTTCCCAGTGATTTTTTCAATGCTTTCAAGGGAACGATCTGCTGTCGCTGAAAAAAAAGCTAGCTGATACTCTGTTGGAGCTTGATGAAGAATTTGATCAATGATTTGGCTGTTCCCAGCGTCAAATAGCTGGTCTGCTTCATCAAATACCATTGTTTTCACTTGATGTGCTTTTATTTTTTTTGCTTTCATCAATTCCAATATTCTTCCTGGTGTACCAATCAAGATTTCTGGTTTTTTCTTCAACCCCTCAATCTGACGTTTGACGTTGGCTCCGCCCACCAAAGATTGGACTTTCAACTCTTTGTCTTTTCCCCATTCACGTGCAACATCTGCTACTTGAATAGCTAGTTCTTGAGAAGAAGCAAAAATGACCAACGCACTTGCTTCACCTGGTTCCACGTTTAGTAGTAGAGGCCAAAGATAAGCCAGTGTTTTACCTGAACCTGTAGGAGAAACCGCTACTATACTTTGTTTATTACTTAGTGGCTGAAAAACTGCTCGTTGAATAAGAGAAGGTGAGATAAACCCTTTATCCTCATATTTTTTCTGCCAATTTTCGGGAAATACTTGTACAAATTCGTTCATTAAAAATCTTCCTCATTATCTGCATCGAATTTGATGCCGCCATTTTTTCTTAAATCATAAATCACTTGGTTCACATTTCTAGCTAGCTCGATCCACTCTTCATACAACAATCCCCAAGCTGGATCTTTCGGATGAGCCATGACATTGGCAAAATCCTCTGCTTCATCTGCCATTGGATTTTCTGCAGCTGTTACCGCCAAATCAATGATTTCTTTATGCGCGCGATCATGAAATTGTGCTTGTTCAATTGCATTGACTCCATTCATCACTAGCGTTCCTGAGTCAAAATAAATCTCTGACGGTAAATAAGAATCACCGATTTTACCTGGCTGGATCGATACATCAAAATTCTCATAACGTAAGATCCCCCATCCAAGACCATCTACACCAGTAGAAATCTTTCTTGGGAAATAATGGACTTCTTTTGGCATTCCAAACCAAGCAACAGCTGCATATACAAGGTAAACACCTAAATCCATCAATGCACCACCTGAGAAATGAGTCGAGAAGATATTCGGTTCTTCTCCATCTAATACTTGGTCATAGCGCGAAGAATATTTCATATAGCTGAAATTTGCACCGATTATCTCGTCTTTTAATGGTAAGTAATCGGCAATCTTTTTAAAACCTGATTCATGGATATTTCTTGCTGCTTCAAAAAAATACACATTGTGTTCATTTGCCAAATGGATGATTTCATCCATTTCTTTTGGCGTCGAAAAAGCTGGCTTTTCAACTATCACATTTTTTCCTGCCAAAATTGCTTGCTTAGCTTGACTAAAGTGAAGACTATTCGGAGAAGCAATATAAATGGTGTCCATATGAGTAATATTGAAAAAAGTCTTCAAATCTGTTGCGAATTCGATATCCCCTTCATAATGAGAACCAAATTCCTGTGCTTTTTCCAAATGTCTAGAATATACCGCTGTCAATTCATATTTTTTTGTGCTTAAAGCTGCTTGGACAAATTGATGAGTAATCCAATTTGTTCCGATAATACCTAAGTTGATCATTATTTTACCTTCTTTCTATTGTATAGGATCTTCAAAAGGGATATCTACATCAAATGGAATGGCCTGCTTGACAGTTACCTCATCTGCCGATACTTGACAATTATAGGCGAGGATTTGAACTCCGCTTTGCTGCGCATGTCGAACCATATCAGCTAGTGCTGGTTGCATTTCTTCATGGATCGTTGCCAGATGAAGATGTTCGAATTGAGCAATAAACAAGACATAAGCGGCATAACCATCTTGTGCGGCATACGTTAATTCTCCTATATGTTTCAATCCTCTGAGTGTGGGCGCATCAGGAAAAGCACCAATCGCTTTATTTTCAAGTGTCATACCTTTGACTTCAACAAATGCTTTTTGTCCGACCACCGTCTCTAAATAAATATCAAATTTGGAGTGAAGATAAGTTACTTCACGCTTGTATACCGTAAATGGACCAGTTAATCCTGGTAAAAGGATCGTGCCGTCTAAAATACCATCAATTGCCAGCCGATTAGGCAATTGACTATCGATATTAAACCAGTCACCCTTCTTTTTTACAGCAATCAGATCATAGGCGGTTTTCCGTTTAGGTCCAGGAGCAAATACAATAGCCACTTCAGCGCCTGGTATCAGGACCTCTTTTCCTCTACCTGTATTTTTGACATGCGCAATAATTATTTCTCCGTCTTTTTTCATACAATGTGCTATAAACCGATTCGGGCGGTCAATAAAAAAAGCTATTTCCACTTGCTGATACTTCAAATTATGTCACCTTTCTTCCTACTATGTATCCTATCATAATTTGTAGAAAAACAGTAAAAAAACCAGTCGAAAGTCTTAGAGAAATTTTAGCTTTTATTCGGTACAATGAAATAAAGAAGAAAGAATATGTCTATGCGATTATTTTCTCATAAAGGAGTGATTTGGTGATAAAAAAAATGATCTATTTTCTTGGTTCACTCATTACCGTTCTCTCAAGTTTTATTTACTTGAAAAAGAAAAAACAAGCGGAAAAGTCAGAAGGACTCTCAAAGTATCAAGGTACATGGTTCTTTAGTGATAGCCAGCAAAAACAACAATTACAGATTACATCTGATTACACGTTTTTGATCAACGGTCAGTCTCTTGGCACATCTGTGGTAGAAATAGATGAATATCGTTTAGTCGTACGTGATCAGTATGGTTTTTATCTTATCTTTTCTTATCCCGAACAAACTCTTTATGACGAATCTGCAGACACTTCATATAAGTTGTTATCTGAAAAATAGATCCCTCCCAATGTATATATATATCCTTTATAAACGAAAGAATGAGTCTTCTCTATCATCTTTCGTTTTTTGTTGTAAAAACGTCTAAAAATCCTTTGTTTTTTATTTAGAAAAATAGTCAATTAACGTTTTTTTTGTTACACTTACTAATGATGGTTTTTTACCATGAAAGGATGATCGAATATGACACCAAATCGAGAAGATTATTTGAAAATCATTTTAGAACTAGGTGGAGATACAACGAAAGTCAACAATAAACAAATCGTATCTAGTCTAGATGTCTCAGCTGCATCTGTCAGTGAAATGATTTCTAAACTTGTGAAAGAAGAGCTTGTAGAACATTCCCCTTATCAAGGTGTACAATTGACTGCAAGCGGACTGCAAAAAGCTAGCAGTCTGATTCGCAAACATCGCTTATGGGAAGTTTTTTTAGTTGAACATTTAGACTATAGCTGGAATGAAGTCCATGATGATGCCGAAGTATTGGAACATGTGACTTCGGAACATCTTGCAGATCATTTAGAAAACTATTTGAATCATCCTGAACATTGTCCTCATGGAGGATCGATTCCTAAAAAAGAGGAAGTTGTCCATGAAGAACGCCGACAAACCTTGGAGTCCTATCCTGTCGGTACAAAAGTGCGTATCGCACGAGTGCTTGATGAAAAAGAATTGTTGGATTACTTAGTCACTATTGACCTGAATATCAACGAAGAATATGAGATCGTTGACATCGCAGCTTATGAAGGACCGATCACTATCCAAAATGATAGAAAGAAAATCCCCGTCAGCTTCAAGGCGGCCAGCACGATTTTTGTCGATAAAATATAAAGGAGTGTATCCACATGTCTAATGAAAAAAATGTATTGTTTACGATATTCGGCGGTACAGGTGACCTAGCCCAGCGTAAATTGTACCCGTCTTTGTTCCGCCTTTACAGAAAAGGAAATTTAGGCGAGCATTTTGCTGTAATCGGAACCGCTCGCCGTCCCTGGAGCGATGAGCACTACCGTGAAGTTGTCAAAGAAACAATCCGTGCATTGAATCCTTCAGATGAAGAAGCAACTACCTTTGCAAGCCATTTTTACTATCAATCCCATGATGTAAATGATTCAACGCATTATCAGACATTAAAAGAATTGTCTGACCGATTAGATGGACACTATCAATTAAACGGTAATCGTGTCTATTATTTGGCTATGGCACCTCAATTTTTTGGAACGATCGTTTCTCATTTGAAATCACAAAATATTATGACAAAAAATGGCTTCAATCGTTTGATCATAGAAAAACCGTTCGGTTCTGATTACCAGTCTGCTTTTGAATTGAACCAGCAAATCAGAGAAGTATTCCCAGAACAAGATATTTTTAGGATTGATCATTATTTAGGAAAAGAAATGATCCAAAACATCTCAGCTATCCGTTTTGCCAATAATATTTTTGAGGCTCAATGGAACAATCGCTATATCGACAATATCCAAATTACTTTTGGCGAAAACCTCGGTGTAGAAGATCGCGGGGGCTACTACGATCATAGTGGCGCACTTAAAGACATGGTGCAAAATCATATTTTACAGGTTGTAGCATTACTTGCAATGGAACCGCCAGTAGCATTTTCCGAAAAAGAAATCCGTACAGAAAAGATCAAAGCATTGAAAGCTATCCGCATTTATAACGAAGAAGAAGTGTTAGAAAACTTCGTTCGCGGGCAATATGCTCAAGGTGAATTGGATGGTGTACAATTCAAGGGCTATCGCGAAGAAGACAAAGTGGATGCTCAATCAGAGACTGAAACATTCGTCGCAGGCAAATTCACTATCGATAACTTCCGTTGGTCAGGTGTTCCTTTCTATGTACGTACAGGCAAACGTTTGACTGAAAAAGGGACTCGGATCAACATCGTATTCAAACAAGTTCCTGTTAATGTATTCAAAACATCTGTCGATGAACCATGTGACGATACGACACTTCCACCTAATGTTCTAACGATCTATATTCAGCCAACTGAAGGATTTTCTTTATCCTTGAATGGGAAAGAAGTAGGGCAAGGATTTGAAACGGAACCAATTAAATTGGAATTTAGAAATAGTGCAGAAATGGTTGAAAATAGCCCAGAAGCTTACGAAAAATTACTATTAGATGCGTTGAATGGTGATGGAACGAACTTCTCTCATTGGGAAGAAGTCGCTCAATCTTGGCATATCGTGGATGTCATTCGAAAAGCTTGGGACCAAACACAACCGGATTTTCCCAACTACAAAGCTGGATCAATGGGACCTAAAGCAGCTTTCGAACTACTTGAAAAAGACGGATTCGAATGGATCTGGCAACCAGATAACTGGTATCGTGAACGTGGAAAATTAAACGATTGACAACAAAGGGGGTGTGACAAAGAACATGTCACACCCCCTTTTCCCTTTTACTTTTCTTCGAATCCTTCAGCTACAGCTTCAGGATAGAAGTCTTCAACGATTTTTGCACAACGACCGCATAGATGAGGAAGTTTTTCATCTACTCCTACATCTTTACGAACTTGGCGACAGCGATCGCAAGTTTCCCCGTCTGCTTTTTCCACTGTAATAGCAACATCATCAAATACCATAGCGTTATCTGGCACTTGTTCATCTGCTGCCATAACTTCAAAGTAGTCTGGTGAAACGATCAATAATTGTGCAATATCTGCATCCAAAGCTTTTAACATTTCACGAACTTGTTGTTTTGGATAAACAGTTAGTTTTGCTTCCAAAGATTTACCAATCAATTTGCTGTTTCTTGCTTCTTCCAATGCTTTTAAGACATTATCACGGAAGTCCATGAAAGCAGTCCAGGTATCCATCAATTCTTCTTGGTTTGCAAACTCTTCATAACCAGGAAACTCGCTTAACTGAACGTACTCCTCTTCTTCTTTCAGGAATGACCAGATTTCTTCTGCTGTATGCGGAATGATAGGAGTCAATAATTTTGTCAAAGCTACAGCTGTTTGATAGAAAACAGTTTGCATGCAACGACGTTGATAATCATCTTCTGCTTCAATATAAACTACATCTTTAGCAAAATCCAGGTAGAATGACGATAGATCAACCGTCAAGAAGTTCATAACTGTACGGTAAATATGCATGAAGTTATATTTGTCGTACCCTTCTTCTCGGATTTCTTTGATTACTTGGTTCAATCGAACGGTCATATATTTGTCTACAGAACGTAAATCATTGTACGAAACAGTATCTTTTTTAGGATCGAAATCTTCTGTATTCGCTAATAAGAAACGCATCGTATTTCTGATTTTACGATATACTTCTGCCACTTGACTTAAGATATCCATAGAAACACGAACATCTGCTTCATAATCTACACTAGATACCCATAAGCGAAGGATATCTGCACCAAATTGTTTGATCACTTTTTCTGGTGCAATGATGTTTCCTAAAGATTTACTCATCTTACGGCCTTCACCATCTAAAGCAAATCCTTGAGAAATAACTGATTTGTATGGTGCTACACCATTGATAGCCACACTAGTCGTGATACTTGAGTTGAACCAGCCACGATATTGGTCTGATCCTTCTAAATACATATCTGCTGGGAATGATAATTCTGGTCGCTGACGTAAAACAGCTTCATGAGAAGAACCAGAATCAAACCAGACATCCATGATATCTTTTTCTTTTGTAAATTCGCCATTAGGAGAACCTGGGTGGGTAAATCCTTCAGGAAGAAGTTCTTTCGCTTCTTTTTCAAACCAGATAATTGATCCATGTTCAGCAAATAATTTTGCCACATGTTCGATTGTTTCTGGTGTGATGATTGCTTCTCCATTTTCAGCATAGAAAATCGGAAGTGGTACTCCCCATGCACGCTGACGGGAAATTACCCAATCGCCGCGGTCACGGATCATATTATACAAACGTGTTTTACCCCAAGGGATAACCCACTCTACTTTTTCTACTTCATCCAAAATATTCTGACGGAATTTATCGATAGATGCAAACCATTGTGGAGTTGCCCGATAGATCACAGGCTTTTTCGTCCGCCAATCGTGAGGATAACTATGAGTAAAGAAATCTAGCTTCAGCAAAGCTCCTTTTTCTTTTAATAGATCAGTGATCATAGGATTTGCTTTGTCATAAAAGATTCCTTCAAATCCAGGTGCTTCTTCTGTAAACAATCCTTTTGAGTCTACAGGTGACACTACAGATAGTTTATATTTGCTACCAGCGATATAGTCATCTTCCCCATGTCCTGGAGCAGTATGGACTAATCCAGTACCAGCGTCTAAAGTAACATGATCGCCTAAAATCACAAGTGATTCACGTTCATAGAATGGATGACTTGCAGTCATATATTCCATTTCTTGTCCAGCAAATTCTTTTAGAACTGTTACATTTTCCCAACCGATTTCTGATTGGACTGTTTCTAGCAAATCTTTCGCTACGACAAACTTACGGCCATCGGCTTCCACCAATACATACGTAAATTTTGGATTTACAGCAATACCTTGGTTTGCTGGCAATGTCCATGGTGTTGTCGTCCAAATGACAAAAGCTGTATCTTCATCAAGAATATCTTTGCCGTCTTTGACATTGAAAGCTACAAAAATAGATGGAGATTTTACATCTTTATATTCAATTTCAGCTTCCGCTAAAGAAGACTCACTTGACGGAGACCAGTAAATTGGTTTCAATCCTTTGTAAATATAGCCTTTTTCAGCCATTTTACCAAATACGCGTACTTGTGCAGCTTCATAAGAAGGATCTAATGTAACATAAGGATGTTCCCAATCTCCTGCAACTCCTAGGCGTTTGAAATCTGCTCGTTGCTTATCTACTTGGGAAAGTGCATATTCACGACATTTTTCCAAGTATTCTGCCATGGACATTTCTTTACGTTTCACGCCTTTATTAGCCAATACTTGTTCAATCGGCAATCCATGTGTATCCCATCCTGGAACATATGGTGCACGATAGCCAGACATTGATTTTGAACGAATGATAATGTCTTTACTGATTTTATTCAATGAATGTCCTAAATGGATATTACCATTGGCATATGGAGGTCCATCATGAAGAACAAAGCTAGGTTTTCCTTCGTTCAACTCTTGTCTTTTTTGGTAGATTCGATTTTCTTCCCATTCTTTTTGCCACTCGCCTTCTCGGTTTGGCAAATTACCACGCATAGGGAATTTTGTTTTTCCTAATTGCAAGGTTTCTTTCATTTTCATTCAACCATACACTCCTTTGTTTGTTTTCCGGACACAAAAAAGCATGTTCAGCCGCAAGGGACGAACATGCCGTGGTACCACCCAAATTTAGTTGCATCTATCTAGTGCAAACTCTCTGTGACCAATAACGAGGTCAGCCGCTGCTTCTTACTCTAATTTCGGAAAAGCAGGTCTCAAGTAGAGGATCTTTCACCATGCAGTGTCTTACCGAACTTCCACTCTCATCGGCTCGCTTTAAGAATAACAAAGTGCTTTTCTGTTCTACTCGTTTTCATTTTCACCAGGCACGATCGAGATATCAATAGCCTGTGTATCAAATGCCGTCATAGGTGCTTCTATGACTCCTGTGTCTGAGTTTACATCAGTATCATTTTCATTGTCAAGCTGTTTTGCTAAAACTTCTTTGATCACTTCATGGCTGTCAGTCACGTAGCTGGAGAATGGTTGTAAAATTTCATCCCATTCCGGACTTTTCACTTGTTCTAATTGAGACTCAAGCATCAAGCTGATACGTTGATGGAATACTCGTGTTTTTTTCTTAAGATCTTCAGTTTCTGTCGCAAGCTGTCTTGCTTTTTCTGTTGCATCTGTCAAGATTTTTCTTGCTTTTTCTTCTGCATCAGTTGTTAATTGATGTGCACGTTTTTCAGCGTTCGCAACTAACTCATCTGCTTTGTTTTGTGCAGAAGTAACGATCACTTCGGATTCCTTGCTTGCACTTGTTTTTACTTTATCAGCCGTATCTTGAGCTACGATGATTGATTGGTTCAAAGCATCTTTTAATTCATTGAAGTACTCAAGTTTTTCTTCAGAATGTTTGACTGCTTTTTCTAATTCTCGATTTCTTTGAGTCAATTCCTCATAGTCACGAACAACTAAATCTAAGAAATCATCTACTTCGTCTTGATTATATCCCCGCATTTTTGTCGGGAATGTCTTATTTTGGATATCTAATGGAGTTAAAGCCATGAGTAAACCACCTTTTTATTTTATTTACGTAATACACCGAACAGTACCCTGTACTTTTCTTTTTTCGTCTTCCCCTCAAGTTCTTGGATCTGGACTCTGCCATAACCTCTGACTGAAATAATATCTAATAGTTCAAGTACAAAATCAGGTCTTGTATTTTCTGTCCAGTTCACTTTTACTTTACCAGCTTCGATCAGCTGCTTGGACCGCTGTCTGGAAATATTATAAATCTCAGAGATCACACTGTCTAGTCGCATGGAACTAACTGTTCCTCTTTCTTGTGTCCAGCTATCTTTCGGCATAATCATTTCTGTGTATTTGATTGGTTCCAAGCGTACAGCAACCTTTCCAATCTTTGTTACTTGTGCAGCAACAAAATGATCCACCTCATTTGCAATAAATACTTGCCAGCGATCACCGTCCGAGATGATATCGCCAAAGTAAGAGCGTTTGATCCCCGTTCCCACTAAAGTTCCAAGGATTTTCCCATGACTTAGGCTGGCAAATTTGCTAGGATAATGGATTTCATACAATGCTGTTTCAAAATCTTCCTCTACAGGTTCGTAATAATCGGGGAAAATCAAACATCTTTTTCTTTCTGCCTGTTCATATCCGCCATAAAACATGAAACGCAAATCACTGCTTTGTCGAATCAGTGTTTCTAAAATATAGGATTGTCTTGGGTCAAGAAATTCGGTCAGATAGGGTGCATATTGTCCTTGAACTTGTTCAATCCAATCGCCTACCGAATCGATAAATGTACGTTCATCTGCCCGAAAGTGCTGGTATACATTTGCATCCAAAATTTTCCCCTCCTATCTATTCTGAGAATAAAGATTTTGTTGCTTCAATCAATAAACTAAATGGACAGTTATCCATATAACGATCTGTGCTAAACCTTGTACGGCTAAGTTCAAAATCAGGATTGCCCCTAAAATTGTGAAATCCAAGGGTCCAATCCTCAAAGGCAGACGATCGAACAAACTGATATACGGTTCGCAGATCTTAGCTAATAATCGTCCTAACCCTGATTGATACCCGCCTGGAAACCAAGAGAGCAATGCATATACCATCAAGATAATGCTATAGAAATAGGCTGCCCGTTGAAGTAAATGAAGTAATAGTGCAATAGTATAAATCGTAGTTCCTCCTCTTACAGATCAAACAAATTCGCATCTGCAAAAGATTGAGCGGTTGAACTGTCAATCTCCATCCCAGTCGGTGTACAAAGAAAAATCTCATCTCCAACACGTTTGATATCTCCATCTAGTGCATAAACTGTTCCTGTTAGAAAATCAACGATTCTTCTCGCTTGTTTTTCTTCTACTAAATGAAAATTCACTAAGGTTGCTTCTCCAGCAATGATTCGTTTAGCAATCGCCATAGCTTCAGAATAAGCTCTTGGTTCCATTACAGTGATTTTTCCAGCAAGATTTGCTTTAGGTTGTGTAGAGGTTCTTGAAGCTGTTCTTTCTTTCGCTACAGTTTTTGTAGGTGATTGATGTAGTTCAATTACTTTTTTCTTTTCAGCCGGCTGAATACTTTCATGCGTTACAGGACGTGAAGTCGCCGTTTTTTGTTTTTCATGAGTATTCGCAGCAGATACAGAATGAGTTGATTGATTCTGTGTTGTATTTTTTTTAGTTGGCTGTACAGCCTTTTTTGTTGTTTCAGGATAATCTTGGTATTCGTACTCTTCCTCATCAGCTAATCCGAAAAAATTAGCAATTGCTCCTCTGTTTAAAAGCGGCATTTTTGTTCCTCCTTTATTCGTCTTTGAATAGCGCTGTTCCTACACGGATAAATGTTGCACCTTCTTCAATCGCAATTTGAAAGTCTTGACTCATCCCCATACTTAATTCACTACATGGTGCATGGGCATAACCTTTTGCTTGAACAAGATCACGCAATTCTTTCAGCGTACCAAACACTTTATGGATTTGCTCATCAGAAGCTTCTTTAGGCGCCATAGTCATTAACCCAACAACCTTGATTTTTGTGCAGGCAGCTAAAGATTCCACAAACGGTAAAAGCTCATCTGGTGAAATTCCATGTTTTGATTCCTCACCAGAAACATTTACTTCAATAAAACAGGATAATTCTTTCTCTAACCGCTTCTGGATTTCTTCTGCTAATCTTAAACTGTCCAACGCATGAAAGTAATCAATTTCATTTACAATCAATTTTACCTTTCTGCGCTGTAAATTACCAATTAAATGCCACTTTATTTCAGGAAAATCAAATAAATCTTGTTTCTTTTGTAATAGTTTATCTACTCGGTTTTCTGCACAATTCATAACGCCAGCTCTAACCAATTCTTCAGCTTGAGCGGATTCAACAGATTTTGTTACAGCTACTAATGTAACTTCTTTCGGATCACGATGAACAAGAGCACACGAATCCTGAATTTCTTGCTTGATTTTCTGCAAGTTGTCAGCAATCATGTGCTCTTCCTCTCCTTTATTTTTTACGACGGAAAAACGGTGGCGTATTTAATTCATCATCGCCATGAGATTTTGTTTCTTCGCGGTTGAATGTATCAAATTCTTTTTTTTCGATATTGTCAAAATTGGAATCATCAACTCTAGGACGAACATTTTGTTCACGTCTGATATCCCAATCGCCAAAACTGTTTTCTTCTTCTGAAGAAGTTGGTTTAGCTTGATCCATATCTAATACAGTCTTTTGAGCAGGTGATTGCATTTGTGCTTGTCTAGCTGGTCGGCTAGACTTGCGTTCCTTTTTTGATTCATCGATACCTGTTGCGATGACCGTCACACGGATTTCATCGCCCATTTCTTCATTGATAGATGTACCTAGAATGATATTTACATCGCCAGTTGCTGCATTTGCTACGATATCTGAAGCATCTTGTGCTTCGAACAATGTCATATCCAAACCGCCTGTGATGTTAAGAAGTACTTGTTCAGCTCCATCAATAGATGTTTCAAGCAATGGAGAGGAGATTGCTTTTTTCGTTGCTTCTACTACGCGATCTTCTCCACTAGCCACACCGATCCCCATCAATGCTGTACCTTGGTTTTCCATCACTGTTTTCACGTCAGCAAAGTCAAGGTTAACGTAACCTGGCGCTGTGATCAAATCAGAGATACCTTGTACACCTTGTCGTAAAACATTATCTGCTTCACGGAAAGCTTCAAGCATCGGTGTCTTTTTATCTACAACTTCTAATAAACGGTTATTTGAGATAATTAATAATGTATCCACATTTTCTTTCAAACGAGCGATACCTTCTGCAGCAAAACGGCCACGTTTCGGTCCTTCAAAAGTGAATGGACGTGTCACGACACCAACAGTCAATGCGCCCAATTCTTTCGCGATACCTGCAACGATTGGTGCAGCACCTGTACCGGTTCCTCCACCCATTCCTGCAGTGATGAAAATCATATCTGCACCGTCTAAAGCTTCGCGTAAGGATTGTTCACTTTCTTCTGCCGCTTTTTGTCCAACTTCTGGCTGAGAACCAGCACCTAAACCACGAGTATATTTGGGGCCTAATTGGATAACTGTTTCAGCTTTTGAATTTTTTAATGCTTGCACGTCTGTGTTGGCTGTAATGAATTCAACACCTTTAACGTTTTCTTCAATCATTCGGTTTACAGCATTTCCACCGCCACCACCGACTCCGATGACTTTGATTACTGCGCCGTCATTGATATTATTATCAATTGAGAATTCCATATCTTATTCCTCCCAGGATGAATTAATCAAAAATATTTGTAAAGAAACCCTTGATTTTATTTTTTACATTTTCTCCGGACTCTTTTGGTTCCGGCTCATCGTAGATTGTTTCTTCAGGTGCTTCATAGCTCTCATATGTGTTTGTTGTTTCTTGTTCAACTACCATTTGACGAGCTGCTGAGGTTTCACCCGTAACAGCAATTTTTGCCAATTGATACACTTCACTCAAGTTTGCTGAATAATCCACGATACTTATTACATTTGTAAATACCGGGTTTCTCAGCCCCATGTGATTTGGAACATACAATTTTACATTTACGCCGAAGATTTCTTGTGCCAAGTCCACAACACCAGGAAGACTAGCAGCTCCGCCTGTCAATACGACGCCACCTGGCAACTCTAATGCTTCGATTTGGTCCAATGCATCTTTTGCTTTGTTGAAAATCTGTTCCATTCGAGCTGAAATAATTTCTGACAAGTAGCGTTCATCGACTTTCACTGGTTCTGACTGACCAATCACATCTACTGGAAATTCTTCATCTGGTGATGTCCGTTCTGGGTATGCATCACCGTAGTTTATTTTCAACGCTTCTGCATTGTTAAATGACGTATTTAATACAATAGAGATATCTTTAGTGACAAATTCGCCACCTTCTTGGTCAAGATTGGTAAACTTCAATTGCTTATCATGCATAACAGCCGTTGTTGTTTGGCCGCCACCCATATCAATGACGATCGTACCAAAATCTTTTTCTCCGTCAGAAAGAATTGATTCAGTCAGCGCTAAAGGAGTAATCACCATTTCGTTGACGATTAATCCGGCATTTTCCACGCATTTACGTATGTTATGGATGATCGTTTTAGGTCCTGTAAACAACAGACCGTACATTTCTAATCTTACGCCGATCATTCCACGAGGATCTTTGATTCCCTCGAACCCATCGACAGTAAAATCTTGTGGCAATATTGACACGATTTGACGTTCAGGAGGTATTGAACGAACAAGGGCAGCTGAAGCCACATTTCTGACATCTTCATCGGTGATTTCCTTTGAATCTCCGTTAACTGCAATCATTCCCTGGCAATTTTCTACTTCAAGCATGTTTGCTGGCAAACCGACACTTACGCCTTTGATCTGGATACCTGCTTTTTCTTCTGCTTGTCGTACTGCTCGTTGTATCGCTTGAACCGTTTTATCGATATCAACGATAATGCCTCGGTTAATCCCTTCTGATTTTGCGTTTCCTACTCCAATAATATTCATTTGGCTGTCGATATATTCAGCCACGACAACTTTAACAGATGTCGTTCCAATATCAAGGCCTACATACATTCCTGTTTTTGCCATGAATGGGATTCCCTCCTACTTACTATTCCATATACAAGCGAACAACTAGCGTCCGTTTTAAAATATACTTATTAATAGATATATTCACTGCTTCCAATTCTACCATAAATTACTGGTTTTTAGAAAGTACATTCTTACTTTTTAAAGTTGTTTTATCAATTTTCATTTAAACTTGACGGAGTTGTACTTGGATTATCTTCTATTTGACTTGTTTCACTTGAATCATTTGAATCAGATGATCCGTTTGTGCTAGACGATCCAGGTGTTTGTGCTGCTTGCGTTTCTGCCTCTTCACTTGATTCGTTTGTTTGATCCGCATTTTCTTCACTTTCAGTTGTTTCTTCCGATTGGCCCGATTCTTCCGTTTCTTGAGTGCTACCGTAAGGATGCGAGAAGATACCAACTTCCATGTCGATCACACCTTTTTCATCCATATCTTTGGCTACTTGCGAATAATATTTCATTTGGTTCGCAAGATTATTGATATTTACAATAACTTGATTGCCGTCATTCATATTCAATTGGATCAGATTTTTATTGCTTGCTCTTGGCGTGTACTTGATTTCAGAAATTGCTTTTTGTAATTCTGATGATAACTGATTGTATTGCTTTGTTAATTCTTTGATTTTTGCAGAGTCTTTGAACTCTTCCAAGATAGGGAGATTTTTTGTAGGATTTGCTACTTTTTCATCTAATACTGTTCCATTTTCAATCACTGGGTAGTATTGATTGTTTTTTGCGATCAAAGCAATCTCTTTATATTCTGTTACATCCAAATCGAATTCATTCATCCCTTTGAAATGTATATTTGCTGTTTCGATTCTTGGCTGTGCTTTTTTAAGGCGATCGATATAAGTAGATCGATGAAAATACTGTCCCCAAACATTTTCTCCTAATGACAATTTTGTATCAGAGATGATTTCTTGGCTGTTGACTGTCTTATTGCCTGATACTGCAACTGCTTGTAATTTGCTATAAGGAGAAACATAATAGATCAAAAAAATCAGCGGTATACCCAATACAGTGATGATCAAAGCTAACCGACGAAATAGTACTTTGTGCCGTTGACTTTTTAAATTGGGCAGCCGGTTCAAAAAAGAACCGTTATATGGCCCACCGTTTTTCTTTTGCTTGATCTCTTCAAAAAATTCGATTTTTTTCTCGGACTGGCTTTCTTCTTGCTGTTCCTCTTGAACCGTTTTTTCTTCTTCAGAATCTGAAAGGGGTGTATCTAATGTTATGTCTTCTTTTTTTGGCTCTTGGTTTTTCATCTCTTGTTCTGCCAGATATTTTCGGTTAGCCTTTTGCCAAGGAGTCAAATTGTTTTCATCAGAAGACGGATGAGACAATTTTTTTGGTTCTTTTTTCTTACTCACTAAGACCACCGCCTTTATTTTTTGATTATTTGTTTTACTAAGTCATAAAGACGTTTTGAAGCATCAGGGATTCCTTGTTCTTTAGAAGCTCGGCACATTTGCTTTTGCAATTCTTCATCACCCATGATTTCGTTGATTGTCTGACTTAGTGATTCACCTGTTAGTTCATTATCTGCAATCATTTTTGCTGCTCCTGCGTGAACAAGACTCATTGCATTTTTAGTTTGATGATCATTCGTAACATATGGGCTGGGAACCAACACTGCCGGTAACCCCAGAGCTGTGAATTCTGCGATCGAAGTTGCACCAGCACGCCCCACCAGCAGATCACTGGAAGCCATGACCTCTGCCATATTTTTGATATAAGGCTGGACACTAATATTTTGTATTTCAGGATTTATTTTATTTAGGATCTCTTCATAATATCTATCTCCTGAAGCATACAAAACTTGGTAAGAAGAAGGAATATATTCACTTAAAAAAACTGATACTGCTTGATTGATTTTAAGTGCTCCTTGACTACCGCCAAAAATCAAGACTGTTTTCTTTTCTGGATCCAAACCAAATGTTTTCAAAATATCTGATTTTTTAGTATCTGCTACTTCTTGTGCTCGAGGATTACCTACAAGAACTGCTTTGTTTTCAGGAAAAAAGGAAGCCGCATCTTTAAATGAAAGAGCGATCCGATCCACATATCGGCTTAAAAATTTATTGGTAACACCTGGTACACTGTTTTGTTCATGGATAATTGTTGGAATACCCATTTTGGCTGCAGCGTACACTACCGCTCCGGAAACATATCCTCCAGTACCGATAACGATATCTGGTTGAAAATCACTGAGGATTTTTTTTGCTTGACGGATACTCTTAAGAAACAATCGGACCGTCTTGATGTTATGCATGGAAATTTTTCGTTTAAATCCTTGAATCTCCAAGGTATGGAAAGGCATTCCTGTATCAGGGACGATTTTGTTTTCTAGACCTCGTTTTGCTCCCACATACATGAATTCACCATTCGGTTCTTGAGTCTTTACATAATTGACAAAGGCAAGAGCTGGATAAATATGTCCCCCTGTTCCTCCGCCTGTAACCAAAATTTTCATTTTTTATCGCTCGCTTCTACTTTTTCTATTTTAATCGGTTCACAGCTTCCATGAATCTGTTTCCTCTAGTTTCAAAATTTGGGTATTGATCCCAGCTGGCATTCGCTGGTGATAATAAAACTACATCACCATCTGTACTGTTTTCTAATGCTAAAGGAACTGCTTGTTCTACAGAATCGGCTGTTACTATTGTCTCGATCCCTGCTTTTTTTCCAGCATCCATCAACTTTTCTTTTGTTTGGCCAAATACGACCATTGCTTTGATTCCTTTTAATGAAGGAATTAATTCATCAAATGTATTTCCTCTGTCTAATCCGCCAGCCAATAACACGACCTTAGACGTTTCAAATCCACTTAGAGCCATTTTAGTCGCTAAAATATTGGTTGCTTTTGAATCATTATAAAATTTTCTGCCTTGGATTTCTCCTACATATTGCGTACGATGTGGTACGCCATGGAATAAATTCAACGTTTCTCGTATAGCTTCATTTGATATACCATACAATTTTGCTACAGAAATAGCAGCTAGTGCATTTTCTACATTATGCTTACCTGGTACGCCAAGTTCAGATATTTCCATTATTTTTTCTTTTTTATAGTATATTGAGTAATCGTCAGCATACACACCGCCTTCCAACACTTCTTTTGTCGAGAAAGGCAGTACACGTGCTTTTGTTCTTTGCGCTAATTCTTGTAGTTCTGACTGATTCCAGTTAAGGATCAGATAATCTTTTTCTGTCATGTTTTTTTGAAGGTTCCATTTAGCTTTGACATATTCTTTTCTTGTACCATGATAATCAATATGTGCTTCATAGATATTGGTAATCACCGCTATATGAGGGCGGAAATCTGTGATTCCCATGAGTTGGAAGCTAGACAATTCCATCACAATTTTATCTTCTGATTTTGCTTCTTGCGCTACACCACTTGCTGGATACCCAATATTACCCGCTAAACGTGCAATTCCTTGATCTGCTCCTGCATTCAGTAGTAGTCCTGTCATCGTTGTTGTCGTTGTTTTTCCGTTCGTTCCTGTAATCCCAATAATTGGGCATTCCGCTACTTCGTAAGCTAGCTCAACTTCCGTAATTACCGGAATACCCATTTCTTGGGCTTTTGCTACTAAAGGATGACTGTAGGGAATCCCTGGATTTTTGACCATCAATGAAAATTCTTCATCCAACAATTCGATTGGATGACTACCTGTTATTACTTTTATCCCTAAAGAAAGCAGCTCTTGTGCTTCCGGATTTTCGTCAAAAGGTTTTCCATCATTAACGGTGACAAGTGCGCCCAATTCATGTAATAATTTGGCCGCACTTACTCCGCTTTTTGCGAGTCCTAAGACAAGCACTTTCTTATTTTCATATGTTGATATTTTTTTCATTTCCCGTCATCTCCTACCAAACGATCCATAATGTGATCAACGAAGTCACAATGCTGATCAACCAAAAAACTGTATCAATCTTCCACTCCGACCATCCGCACATTTCAAAGTGATGATGAATTGGAGACATTTTAAAAATTCGTTTTCCTGTAAGCTTAAAGGAAGTAACTTGAAGCATCACACTTGCTGTTTCCATAACATAGATCAAACCAATCAAAAGCAATGTCCATTCTTGGTTTAGCATTATAGAAATTGCCGCTAAAAGTCCGCCCAACGCTAATGAACCGACATCTCCCATAAAAATCTTGGCAGGTTTTCTGTTGTAGACGAAGAAACCCAGTAAACCTCCTAAAACACTTAAGCAAATGATTAATACATCATACTGATGCTGATGCCAAGCAATTAGACCGTAAGCTGCAAAAGAGATACTTCCTAAGCCAGCAACTAATCCATCGATGCCATCTGTCAGATTTACTGCATTTGAAAATCCAACAAGCCAGAAGAGAGCGAAAATACCATAAATGATTCCTAAAGGTAGATCTAGTCCGAAGAAATTCAATACACCTGGATAACCTTCAGAACGGTAAACAAGATAAAAGATGATTCCCCCTAGAATCTGTCCAATCAATTTCTGCTTCGAGTTCAGTCCCATGTTTCTTTTCTTGAATATTTTTATAAAATCATCAAGAAAGCCGATTACTCCGTATAATGCTAATACAAAAAGCAAGATGAAAAGAGTAGGAGTTAGCTGTTTTTGCCAAGCTCCAACCCAAATTCCTGTCAAAATAGAGCCGATCAGAAACACTAAGCCGCCCATTGTAGGAGTTCCGGCTTTGCTATTGTGCCACTTTGGTCCCTCCTCACGAATCGCCTGACCTTGCTTTTTCATTTGAAAGTAACCAATAAATAGCGGCATTGCGGCAATTGTCATTGCACAACTGCTGACAATGGGAATCAATGCTTGTGTCCATTCCATGCTCTTTTCTCTCCTATTTCTCTTCTTATTCTTCTAAAGTAAAACTAAGTTTGTCTTCAGTGATTTTTTCATATGGAGCAAGTTCTTGTTTGACACAATAACCATCTCCATCAAAACTAACTTCAATACCGAGGATTTTCCCCAGCTTCATGATATCTGCTTTTGACCATCCTGTTACGTCAGGCATCAGCTTATCACCACCAGTGTATAGGATCAGTTTTTCTCCAGAGATCAACTGATCACCGTTGGCAGTAGATTGTTTTTGTACTTTTTTACCATTACCGATCACTACAGGTTGCAGTCCACTTTTTTGAGCATCAGCTGCTGCAACGTCCGCTTCAAGATTACGATAATCGGCTACGGATACTTTTTCTGTTTTTGTTTCTGTATCTGAATCTTCTTCAGTTTCTTTAAAATCCATTGCCCGTTTCATCAATGGATTTGCGATTTTAGCCAAGGCCATTCGATCATATGTCTTAGGGTGTTTCATTGTTAGATACAAGACATAGTCTGGATCTTCAGAAGGAACCATCTCCACAATCGAATACAGGTAGGCTGTATCACCTGTTTGATATCCCCCTGTATCAGAAGCGATTTGGGCTGTTCCGGTTTTTGCCGATACATTGTATCCAGGTACACTATATACACCATAAGCACTACCGTAGTTTTCGCTTTCGACAACATCTCTCATATATTCACGGACTTTTTCTGTTGTTTCTTTTGAAAAAGGTTGCCCTAGAACTTCTGTTTGAGTTGTTCGCTCTTCTCCAGTTTGGGGATCCACCACTTTGCTGATATATCGAGGTTGAATCATTGTACCGTTATTCGCAATAGAAGTGAAAGCTTTCATCATTTGGAAATTCGTCACACCTACCGCTTGTCCATAAGCACTCATTGCTCGGTCGACAATATTCGATGTAGGTAAAGCACCGTTTACTTCATCATCTAATCCAGAATGAGTACTTTGTCCAAATCCCAGTTTTTGTAAATAGTTATACCATCGTCCGCCTAATCGCTGTTCCAGTATGACCATCCCGACGTTACTTGACCATGAAAGAGCTTGACGCATGGTCAGCACACCTTTTTCACCAAAGTCATGGTCATTGATCGTAGCATCTTCTACTTGGATTTTTCCAGATTGGAAGGTTTCATTCTCGTTGAATTCTCCTTCTTCGATAGCAGCTGCAGTAGTGAAAACTTTCATGGTTGATCCTGGTTCATAACTATCTTGTACCAAGAAATTACGCCAGATAGCATCTTTTCCAGTCAATCCTTCCATTGTTTCAGGATTGAAAGTAGGTCGTTGTCCCATTGCCAAGATTTCTCCGGTTTTTGCTTTCATCAGGACTGCTGTCAATTCTTCTGGCTGATATTCTTCATTTACTTGATCCATCAGTGTTTCTAAATAACTTTGTAGTCTGCTGTCTAAAGTCGTGTAGATATCTTGTCCGTTGACAGCTTTTTCTTCTTCTGCCACTGTACCTGGCAGAGGATTTTGAAAATTATCTTTTTGATAAATAATCTTACCATCTTTACCGCTCAAGATATCATTGTAAGCAGACTCCAAACCTAGTTTACCAACTAAGCCATTCTCATCTTTGTCTGGAACTGCGTATCCAATAAAATGAGAAGAAAAGACGCCATTTGGATACATCCGAGCCTGATGGTCGACAAAGTAAAGACCAGCGACACCTTCTTTTTTCATGTCCGCTTCGATGTTTTGCTTGGTTTCTTGGGAGATATTTTTCCCATAGCTACCAAATTCAACTTGATACAGCTCTTTTTTTGCGCCGTCTTCTAAAATATTCAGTGCATCTTTTTTGTCTATAGAAAGATTCTTATGCAGGATTTCTGCTATTTTATCAAAATTCTTTTCTTCAACATACAGTTTTTTATCCCCAGAGGTATATGTTTTTGAGAGTATCGCTTTAATTGAATAAGAGGAGGCATCTTCTGCGAGCGCCACACCGTTACGATCATAAATCGTTCCTCTTTTTGCTTTTACTACTTCACTTCCTTGGTACAACTGTTTTGTTTTTTCAGCTAATGAGGTACCAGCAACATGACCTCCAATAACGATATACGAGAAACGGACGGCAAATAAAAAGAACAATCCAATACTCGTAGCAAATAAAATGATACCTACTTTTTTGCGATTGTTCATCGGATTTAGATTTTTCTTTTCCATAAACCGCCGAATTTTATTTTTAAGACTCATTTACTTCACTTTCCTTAAATTGTCGTCATTAATAGACAATCCTTTTTCTTCTGCGATTTGTTTAATCCGTTCAGTACGAGAAAGTTCGTTTTTTTCTTGTTCTAAACTCGTTTTTTCTTGCTTTTTATCATTGATTTCTGTTTGTATTGACGTGATTTCTTTTTCAGCTCCGCTGATATTTGTGCGCAACATGACTGTTAAAACACACAAAGCAACAATAGCAATCGCCACGCTTGCCACAGCAATTTTTTCCAAAGCAGAAATCTGCTTTAATCGTTTTGCCGATGATTGTGGAAGAATGATTTCTTGATTCGAAGAAGAATCAGGCATTTGTTGTTCCGGCTGATCCACCAATTCAGGTAAATCATATTCGTAATCTTGCATTTTCTTTAATTCTGCCATCATTCTACTCCTCTTTCATTCTTATTTTTTCTGCAATACGTAACTTTGCACTGCGTGATCGATTGTTTTCTGCTAGCTCTTCCTCTGAAGGAAGGATTGGTTTACGAGTAATGACTTTCAGTTCTGGTTGGAATTCGGCAGGTATGACAGGAAGTCCCGGTGGTAGATCTTGTACCGTACTATATTCTTTAAACATACTTTTGACAATTCTGTCTTCCAATGAATGGAATGTGATTACGCTGATTCTTCCATTGACTTTCAATAACCGGATTGCCTGTTCTAAAGAGGCCTCTTCGGCACCGAGTTCGTCATTTACTGCAATCCGCACAGCTTGAAAAATTCTTTTTGCAGGATGCCCGCCTTTTCTTCTTGCGGGAGCTGGGATGACTTGTTTAATGATTTCGACAAGCTCACCAGTTGTTTGGATTGGTTTTGTTTTTCGTACTCGTTCGATTTCACGAGCAATTTGTTTGGAAAATTTCTCCTCGCCATAGCGGAAGAAAATCTTTACTAATTCATGGTAGGAATATTCATTAATTACGTGATAAGCGGATAAAGGAGCTGACTGATCCATGCGCATATCCAACGGTGCATCTTGATGATAACTAAATCCACGTTCTGCTTCATCTAGCTGAGGAGAGGAAACCCCTAGATCATACAAAATGCCGTCTACCTTATCTACATGCTCACTCAAGCGTTCTTCTAATTCTCTGAAATTCGCTTTGATAAATGTGACCATACCTTGTTCGACATAAGTAGCTAAACGCAGCTTGGCGTGATCGATTGCTTTTTGATCTTGGTCAAACGCATACAGATGCCCTTTAGAACTTAGTTGGCTTAATAAATATTCACTATGTCCGGCACCGCCGAGTGTACAGTCTACATAAACGCCATCCGGTTTGATGTTCAATCCATCTACCGTTTCTTTCAACATGACTGTATAGTGTTGAAATGTTTCAGTCATTAGTCAGCCTCTTCCTATTCTTATAGTCCGAAATCAATCATATTTTCAGCAATTTCGTCAAAATTCTCTTCTGCTTCTGCAGAAAAATCTTGCCATCGTGTCTCATCCCAAATTTCAATTCGGTTAGATACACCGATGACTACGCAACCTTTTGCCAAAGCTGCATAATTTCTTAACGTGCTGGGTATATTGATTCGTCCTTGTTTATCAAGTTCGCATTCAGTGGCAGCCGAATAGAAGAATCGCACAAAAGTACGTGCGTCTTTTTTAGCCAACGGCATTTCGTTCAGTTTAGCTTCCAGATTTTCCCATTCGCTCATCGGATAGCCGAAAAGACAGCCATCCAATCCGCGTGTCAGAACAAACTTTTCACCAAGTTCTTCACGAAGTTTTGAGGGCACGATTAAACGTCCTTTTGCATCAATATTATGTTGGAATTCACCCATCAACATTGAAAGCCCCCCATTCCTCCACTAACTAAAATTAGTCTACCACAATCCCCCACTTTCTACCACCTTTTCTGGGAAATCCGGGAACAACTTTTTTATTCATAAACATTTTTTTAAAAATCAAGCTGCAAAAAGCCTTTTAAAAGACTTTTTACAGCTTTTCTATTTTTCTCATAGGTAAGAAAGTATGTTCACAATGATCAAGACAGCGTACAAGACGATTGTCAACAGAAAAACCAAACGCCAAGTCATCTTGAAATAACGCGGATAAATAATTTCTTCATAATAATATGCTTGGAAAACAGCAATACAAATTCCCATTAGCAAAACAGAAATAAAGAAAAACGGCAAGATAGAAATTGTCCCTGTATTTCTAGACAATGCATGCATACCGCCCCACAAAAAAGGAATCGCCAAATCAGGGGCTTTTATTTTAAAACGACGATTTAACGAAAATAATTTTACAAGAAATTGGCAACCAAACAAAACGATTACCGGGTAAATATACCAAAACAAGATAAGTGGTGTGAATGTGCCCATGAACGTAAACTCCTTTTTTATCGTTGCTTCAAGTATACTGTATATACTTTACACAACTGTTTCATTTTATTTAAATTTATGCAGTTATATTCTATATCTTACAAACACATTCCATGTATTCCAATTCCCTATCCGTTATAATAAAAGAAACAGGCAACAGGAGGAAAATCATGATCAAATATTTTACATTAGATAATGAGAAACTGCGTAATACCGGAAAGGAAACTGACCAAACGATCTGGTATTGTGTAGAACGTCCTAATCAAGAAGAGATTCATCAGCTGACACATCAATTTGAAATTCCGTCAGATTACATCACTTCCATATTGGACGATGCAGAAAATTCCCGTACAGAAGAATTTAATCAATCAAAGTTGACAAAGCCAGCGTTATTATTGTTACAATATCCTTTTGCTAAAACAAGTCCTAGCGGTTATTTTCAAGTGGATACATACCCGCTCTCTATTATTTTGACGCCCAAAAAGAAGCTTATCACAATTACGAATCATGAACCACTGTTTTTAAAGAAAGTCTTTAGCCAGACCTTTCCAAAAAGTGATATTTCGCCTAATCTCAATATCTTCTTTCAATTCATTTGGCAGGTCACACTCTCTTACAACAGTTATTTAGCTACGCTTCAATCTCAATGCGATACTTTGGAAGCCAAACTTCAAGTATCCACTGAAAACAAACAACTTTATCAAATCATGGATATCCAAAAAAGCCTCGTTTATTTCAGAGAAGCGACTTCTGCTAATTTAGATGCATTGAAAGAACTAGCGCAAAATAAACTTTTCCAAGAAAATCATGCTTTGAAAAATCATTTACGTGATGTATTGGTGGAAACAGAGCAGGCAATGACTACTTCTCGTATTCAATTAAAACTAGTAGAACAAATGAATCAGACTTTTTCAGCAATCGTATCGAATAATCTGAATAATATTATGAAAATTTTAACTTCTTTAACGATTATTTTAACTATACCGACAATCGTCGGCAGTATCTATGGAATGAACATTAAGTTACCTATTGCTGAAAGGGATGATGCCTTTATATGGCTAGTTCTATTAACATTATTTATTTGTATCGTAACTACCTATTATTTAAAAAAAGGGAAGTTTTTATAAAAAAGCCCTCTTGTGGAAATGGCAAAAAGATTGTACACTTGAATCAACTAATTAATGACGAGGTTGAAAACAATGCGTGAAAAAAAACAAACAAGTACTTTTGCTAAAGTAACAAAATTTGTCATTTGGACAATGCTGATTTTAACGATTGGATCTGTTGTATTGACTGCTATAATGAGTGTCCTGTAAAAATAAAATATAGCTATCGGCTACTGAAAAGGACCTGAACCACTGCGAGGTGGCTCAGGTCCTTTTTGCGAGTTTCAATAGTTCTTTTGCATGTTCGAGTGTGAGTTTTGTAATCTCACTTCCAGCCAGCATACGTGCAATTTCTTCTTCTCTTTCTTTTGTTTTCAACTCTGAAACAGAAGTTTGCGTACGTCCATCAATCACTGCTTTCACAATATAATATTGATAGTCGGCGACTGCAGCAACTTGAGGCAGATGAGTGATGCACAAAACTTGAGAGTATTTCGATATTTGAGAAATTTTATCTGCGATGGCTTGTGCAACTCTTCCGCTCACACCTGTATCCACTTCATCAAAAATAATACTTGTCACACCTTGCTCAGAAGAAAAAATAGTTTTCAAAGCAAGCAACATCCGAGACAGTTCGCCACCAGAAGCGACTTTCACCAAAGGCTTCAGTGGCTCTCCTGGATTGGTCGTAATGTAAAATTCGATTTGGTCAAATCCATTATGATTCAATTGTCTATTTTCTTCTTTTAAGAAACGTACCTCAAACTCAGTGTTTTCCATATACAGACTTTTCAATTCATGCAGAATGGATTTTTCCAATTCTTTTGCGATTTTTTTACGCGCTTCATGAAGATCTGCGGCTTGTTGCTGAAGTAGAAGCTCTTTTTGCTCTAGTTCCTCTTTCATTTTGTCCAATTGACCTTCTGAAAAATCAGAAGAAGCTAGCTCTTCGGTGATTTCGTCATAGTAAGCCAATATTAACTCAATGGATTCGCCGTATTTACGTTTCAACTGTCGGATTAATTCTAAACGTTGCGTCACTTCTTCTAAACGACTCTCATCTAACTCCAATAAATCAATCTGACGACTCATATCGCCGATTGCATCTTGCAGCAAATAGTAAGCACTTTGGATATTTTCATAAATTGCTTCATACTTCACATCTAGATGGGCGATCCCTTGCAGTTCTGAAACGGCCAAGCCAACACCATCTACACTGTTTTGTTCATTATTCGTCAGTGCTCCGTAACCTGCAGCTAATCCATCAGCAATTTTTTGATAATTGCTAAGTTTTTCTCTTTCTTCTTTTAATTTCTCTTCTTCTCCGACTTGCAAATCAGCAGCAGCTATTTCTTCTTGCTGGAAATGGAGCATATCTATTCTCTGAACATAGGATTTTTCATTTTGCTGCACTTTTCGTACCCTTTTTTCCAGCTCACGATAAGAGATATATTCTTGCTGATAACTCTTTTTCTTCTGTTGGAAAGCTACATCTCCAAAACGATCCAATAAAGCAAGATGTGATTCAGGCTGGAGCAGTTCCTGATGTTCGTTTTGTCCTTGGATATCTACTAAATAACTGCCGATTCTTCTTAAATTAGCTAATGTGATGATATGACCATTCACTCGACAAACATTTTTTCCAGTTAAGGACATATCCCGTCGAACAATCAGATTGTCCTCATCTGTTTCGATCCCTAATTCAACCATCAGTTCAGAGAATCCTTCTTGTTTTGGTAGTTCAAACAACCCTTCAAGCACGCATTTTTCTGCTCCTTGACGTATATAATCGCTTGAACCTCTTCCTCCTGCTAACAGACCTAAAGCATCGATAATAATGGATTTACCCGCACCAGTCTCTCCGGTCAGCGCGGTCATTCCTTCGTGAAAAGAAAGCCGCAATTCCGGAATAATCGCAAAGTTAGTAATACTGATTTCTTGTAGCATCACATTCGCTCCTCAACTTAAAGGTAATGCAGGAAGTCTTTCTTCAATAAAACTGCCTGGTCTTCAGTTCGTGTAATCATCAAAACATTATCGTCATCATTGATAATCGAAAATAATTCTTTCTTGTAACGTTTATCAATCAAATTTGCTGCTGCCGAAGCATTTCCCGGCAATGTTTTTAAAATAACAAATTTTTCCATTTGGTCAACTGCCACGAAAGCGTCTTTTAATAGTTTTTCCAATTTAGTATTTACATCTTCGTTTGTTTCAGCTGGTATGCTATAACGGTAGCCTCCATCTGAAGCCGGTACCTTGATCAGTTTCAGTTCCTTTATATCTCTGGAAATCGTAGCTTGAGTAACAGATATTCCTTTGCTTTTCAGGATTTCAACAAATTCTTCCTGCTTTCGGATATCTTGCTCACTCAACAATCGAGTAATCAAACGATGCCGATCTTTTTTTCTCATTACGTCTTCGCTCCTTAGCATATTCTTCTTAATCAATGATAGCTTATTTCCTTGGTATAATAAAGAAGAATCCGCATACTTCTCACTTGATTTTCACAGTTACAATTTATTTATGGTCAAACTGTTCGTGTGCATTTGAAACCACTTCTGCCATATTAATAGCTGAATTGATTGTTCCGCTTTCGGGTACTTTCCTCAAGTGAGCCAAGAACTCGATATTTCCTTCTCCCCCCGTGATCGGAGAATAACTTAATTCCAGCACATCATATCCACCTTGTGCCGCAAATGACAAAATGTCTTCTAAAACTTTTTGATGGGTCTGAGGGTCACGAACAATTCCGTTTTTCCCTACAGCTTCTCTGCCTGCTTCGAATTGGGGTTTGATTAAGGCAATCACTTCTCCCTCTTCTTTTAAAATAGCATGTAATGGAGGCAGCATCAGTTTTAGTGAAATAAAAGAAACATCGATAACAGCAACTTCTGGAATTCCTAAGGTAAAGTCTTCGGGTTTTGCATAACGAAAATTCACTCTTTCCATTACGACGACTCTAGGATCTTGTCTTATTTTCCAAGCTAGCTGATTGTAGCCAACGTCTAAAGCATAACTCATTTTTGCGCCATTTTGCAAAGCTGCATCAGTAAATCCGCCAGTGGAAGCACCAATATCTAACAATGTTTTTCCTTCAACAGATAGATCAAATGCTTTGAGTGCTTTTTCTAATTTTAATCCACCCCGAGAAACATAAGGAAGTTTTTTACCTTTGACTCTTAATTCACTACTCACTGGAATTTTTTCTCCCGGTTTATCAAACCGCTCGTTTTTTTCGTTGTAAATCAAACCAGCCATCACTGAACGTTTGGCTTGTTCTCTTGTTTCAAATAATCCTTGTTTGACCGCTAATACATCTACGCGTTCTTTTTCCATTCTTTCCCTCATTTCTCCACATCAAATTGCTTGATCATCTGGCGCATCAGCCCGCCATTAAAAGAAAAAACGTCCTCTTCTAATTTGTCTATGATCTTGTTGGCGGATAACAGTTCAATCTCCAACGCCTCACGTGTCTTTTCTAGGCCTAATAAACGCGGGTAAGTATTTTTTTCCATACGTTCATCTTTACCAGCTGTTTTCCCTAATGTTTTCGTTGTACCAATCACATCGAGTAGATCATCTCTTATCTGAAAAGCCAAACCTAAATGTTCGGCTAATCGTTGAAGTAGCAATATGATTTCTTCAGGTTGCTTCGCTAATATGCCACCAGCCAGCAAGGCATAACGAATCAAATGCCCTGTCTTTCTTTCATGAATAAATGCTAATTCTTCTAAAGAAAGCTTTTTCGATTCGCCTTCGATATCTGCAGCTTGTCCAGCAACCATACCTTGTGATCCCGCACAAACAGCTAATTGCTGAAGCAGCAGAAGCTTAGGAGAATTACCTAAGTGTGCCATACTGATTAGCTGGAATGCTCCTGTAAGCAAACCATCTCCGGCCAATATAGCTAATGCTTCGCCGAATACTTTATGATTGGTAGGTTTTCCTCTACGAAGATCATCATTGTCCATCGCAGGCAAATCATCGTGGATCAAGGAATACGTATGCACCATTTCTAAAGCAGCTGCTACTTGATAGACGGGAACATCAATAGGCTCATCAAAGGAAGCAACGGCCGTTAAAAGTAATAAGGGACGTATTCTTTTCCCGCCTGCTTTCACTGAATAACTCATCGCATCATAGAGTCCTCTATCCGTTGTATGCTCATCTAAAAAAGACAAGATTTCTTTTTCTACAGCAGGTAGATGAATAGCTGAAAAGTCAGTTAATCTCATCTCAGCTTTCCTCGTTTCCGTCAAAATCAACTTCTTCATTTGATTCTGTCATCATTTTCGTCAAGGTCTCTTCTGCTTTAGCTAATGTATCTTGGCAATGTTTGCTTAATTCCATTCCTCGTTTAAACGAATCTAGAGCTGATTCTAATGGAACGTCTCCTTGTTCTAACTGCATGACAATTTTTTCTAATTCTTGCAGTGACTCTTCAAAAGTTGGATTTTCCATATTTTTATTCTCCTTTGTCTATCTCTTGTACTTGTCCTTTAACGATTCCATCTTGATAATGGATCGTCAGCAAATCCCCTTGATGAATCTCGGAGACACTTTTTACTACTTGATCATTTAACGTCGTATAGCTGTAGCCTCTTCCCATGATTTTCAATGGACTCAACAAATCAAGAGATTGAACAGCTTGAGCAAAACGCTGCTGCTGTTGTTTCATATATTGTTGGATTTTCTCTTCTAAGCGTTTTTCTAGATAAGCAGTTTCTTGGCGAGCTGCTTTAACTCGATAAAGCGGAGCCACTTGTTCCAATTGGTGGCTTAATGCGATCGTTTGTTTTTCTTTCGCATGATAAATTTGCTGTGTAGCTTGATATAATCGCTGTTTCAACTGGTCTAATTTGATGGTCTGACCTTCATACAATCTTTCAGGCTGCCGAAATACATAGGAACGTCGAGCACGCTCGAACCGTTCTTGTTTGCGCTGGATCTGGCGTACAAACGCCTGCTGCAATCTAGCTTGCCGTTCTTGAATGCGCATCAACTCTTCTGACAAAACAGGAACAGCTAATTCTGCAGCTGCTGTTGGAGTGGCAGCCCGAACATCTGCTACTAAATCAGCGATCGTGGTATCTGTTTCATGTCCTACAGATGAAATCACCGGCGTATTAGCTTGATAAATCGCCCGAGCAACCCGCTCTTCATTAAACGGCCATAAATCCTCAATCGAACCACCCCCACGACCGATGATCATTGTATCGAAATTGCCCATCTCTTCTACTCTCTGGATATTCCTGACAACATTGTCCGCTGCTTGGTTTCCTTGTACAACTGTTGGGAACAAAACCAATTGGACAATTGGATATCTTCTTTTCACCGTCGTGATGATATCGCGGATAACCGCTCCGCTTGGACTGGTAAGGACCGCGATTCGCTTTGGGAAACGTGGCAGCATTTTTTTAGGCCCTTGAAAAAGGCCTTCCTTCATCAGCTTTTCTTTTCGTTCTTCCAATTCTTGATATAAAGCACCTATTCCATCAGGCTCCATGTGCTCTACATAGATTTGATAAGAACCTCCCGCTTCATATAATGAAATACGCCCAACAACAAGGACTTTCATTCCCTCTTTTGGCTGGAATCGTAATTTTTGGAATGCTCCTTTGAACATAATAGCAGATATTTTTGCATGGTCATCTTTTAAGCTGAAATATTGATGGGCATTGGCACGTAAACGGAAATTCGATATTTCGCCTGTTAAATATACGCGTTCTAAATAAGGATCGGCATCAAATTTACGTTTCAAATACCTCGTTAATGTAGTGACAGTTAAATATTCTTGTGCCATCTATTCACCTGCTCCAAAAGCTTCGGCAGATTTTACGGTTTGATACATCAGCATCGTGATAGTCATTGGCCCTACACCCTTTGGCACAGGAGTGATCCAGCCTGCAATAGGCTCCACTTCATCAAATTTCACATCACCGATCAGCTTACCGTTAGCATCACGGTTCATCCCTACATCGATCACTACAGCACCTGGTTTTACGAATTCTTTTGTGACAAAATGTCCACGTCCTATTGCTACGACTAAAATATCTGCTTCTTGTGCCAGTTCAGCCAGATTTTCGGTTTTAGAGTGAGCCACAGTAACAGTTGCATCTGCCATCAAGAGTAGCTGAGCCATCGGTTTACCGACGATATTGCTTCGTCCGATAACTACTGCTCGTTTACCCGCAGGATCGATAGAATAAGCTTCAAACATTTTCATGATGCCGTATGGAGTACAAGGGATCTTGTCCGGTTTACCCGCAAGGAGTCTGCCTAAATTCATCGGATGAAAGCCGTCTACGTCTTTTTCAGGGCGGATAGCTAACAGGATCTTTTCTTCATCTATATGCTTTGGCAATGGTAATTGGACCAATATACCATGAAAACTAGGATCTTGATTGTATTTTTCAATTTCTGCAAGTAGTTCGTCTTCAGAAATCGTCTCAGGATAACGCTCTACCAATGAATGGATTCCGATTTCTTTTGCTACACGTTCTTTATTTCTTACATAGATTTGGCTGGCTGGATTTTCCCCTACCAATAAAACGACTAATCCGGGATGGATACCATTATCTTTCAATTTTTGGATTTTTACAGCAATCTCTGCCTGCATTTTTTCAGCTAATTCTTTTCCGTTAATCAATTCTGCCATCTAACCACTCCCAGATATTTTTTGTGTTTTCATTCTACCATAGAATTTTCCCGATTTATAACAGGTTTATGATGATTCATAGAAAAAAGCTAGGACTTACGCCCCAGCTTCTAATTCTTTCAATACATTGGATAAAACACCGTTGACGAATTTACGTGAACGGTCATCACTAAATGTTTTTGCCAACTCGATTGCTTCATTTAAAGCAACAGCCGCTGGTACATCTGTCACATAAGTCATTTCAAAAATCGCGATACGCAAGATCACCAAATCCATTTTTGAGATCCGATTGATGTGCCAATTGTTTTTCAAATGTTTTTCAATCACTTTATCCAATTCATCTTTTTTTGCACAGACACCGCCAACTAGCGTATCAAGATAAACAGGAACAAACTCTGATTCATCTTCGTTGATCATGTCGCGGTGGTCTAATTCGATTGCGTTGAAAATCGCATCTTCTTTTGTTAGGTCTGCATTGAAGTCTAATGGAAATAAAGCCTGCAATGCCATTTCCCGAATCTCGTGTCTTGATAATTCTTTATTCATTCTCTTCCTCTTCGTCTTCAAAAAGTTCTTCGATTGTTGGTTGTTCTAATTTTTCAGGAACAACAGCTACTACATGGATATTGACTTCAGATAAATCGATATCCGTCATGAAAAGGACTTGTTGGCTGACCCGTTCCTGCATTTCCATTGCTACTTTAGGAACTGAAACACCATATTCTAGATAACAGTAAAGATCTACTTTCAAGCCATCTTCCTCGTTTGCTAAGTAAACACCTTTTCCGTGAGCTGCACGTCCTAATAATTCAGTGACATTGCTGGCAAAAGTTCCGCGCATTCCGTATACGCCTTCTACTTTAGAAGCTGCAATCCCGATAATTACTTCGATGACTTCAGGAGCGATCACGATCTCTCCTAAATCTTGGTTTGCGTTTAAAATCAAATTTTTTTCATCTGCCATTTATTTATTCCTCCCTTTGCCTAAGCACGAGATACATCCGAATTCCCTATGATGCGGCTATAGTGATCACGTGGTAAGAAAACTGCCGCCGATCAGCTGCAAACTGCTATGAATTGGAGAAAACACCCAACTTTATTATCTCTTACAGCTTAAAAGTTCTTCTATAGTGTATCATTAAATCGAGTGATTTTCTATAACAAAGTCTGTGAACACTGATTTTTACGCTTACTTCTTCTATTGATGAAACTATAAGATGATCAATTCTTTTGGTGAACGAGTCAACACACGATTTCCATCTTCTGTGATCAACAAGTCATCCTCAATACGTACTCCACCGATTTCTGGTAAGTAGATCCCTGGTTCATCAGTGATCACATTTCCTGGTACAAATTGCTTTTCTGCACGAGAAGAAACGTTTGGTCCTTCGTGGATCTCTAAACCGATCCCATGTCCTGTAGAATGTCCAAATGCTTCCCCGTAACCATGTTTTGAAATATAATCTCTAGCAACTGCATCTAATTGGACACCAGTCATTCCTGGTTTTGCAGCATCAATAACTGCTAATTGAGCATCTAAGACTATTTGATAAATTTCTTTTAATTTTTCCCCAGGATCACCAATAGCGAATGTACGTGTCATATCGGAAACGTACCCTTCGTAATAGCAGCCAAAGTCCAATGTGATCAAGTCGCCTTGTTCGATGATTTTTTTGCTTGCTACACCATGCGGCATAGCCGAACGCAATCCGCTAGCAACGATCGTATCAAAAGAAACACCTGAAGCGCCAAGAGAACGCATATAAAAGTCTAGTTGATTTGCGACTTCAATCTCAGTCATGCCCGGTTGGATCATTTTCAGGATGTGATCATATGCCATATCCGCAATATGACATGCTTTTTCGATAATAGCGATTTCTTCTTCATCTTTCACTTCTCTGAGTTCTTCGATCATCTGTGAAACAGGTACTAATTCCGCATCGATGATTTCTTCTAAAACCGAATATTCTAAAAATGAGACTGTTGTTTCCTCAAAAGCTAATGAGTGCAGTTCTTCTTTGCGTACTAAGTTTGCTACCTCATCAAAAATAGGTCCGACATTTTTAATAATTTCAAACCCTTGAGCCTGCGCTGCCGCCTGCTCGGTATAACGAAAATCAGTAATAAAAAATGCTTTTTCCAAAGTAATAACAGCTAATCCTGTCGTACCTGTAAAGTTCGTTAAGTAACGAAGATTGTACGGACTGGTAACCAAAAATGAATCCAAATTTTCTTCTTGCATTTTTTTGCGCAATTTTTCTACACGTAGCATCATAATGAAACTCCCTCTTTCTTTGCACGCTTTTTTCCATTATAGCAAACTTTTCTTCGTACACGACAGTTAAATAAAAATTTCCGGAAAACTTCTTTTTATTTTAAATAAATAAAGCCAAAAAGGAGTCACAGTCTCGCTGCAACTCCTTTTAGTTTACTATTTTGTAAAAACTTATGATCGTTTTCCAAAGAAAAATGAGACAACTGCTACCAAAATCACTGCGCCTAAAATAGATGGAATAAGTGCCATACCTGCAGCTTTTGGTCCCCATTCGCCGAAAATCGCTTGTCCAATACTTGAACCGACTAGTCCAGCAATGATATTCGTTACACAGCCCATCGAATTTCCTTTACTGGTGATCGCACCTGCAATTGCTCCGATCACGGCTCCAACAATCAATGTCCATAACCAACTCATAATATAACCTCCTTCTTTGCTAATCAATTTTAGCATATGGGATTTAAAGGGGACAAATAATTGGTTTTGCTATTTCATATTTTCTTCTGCAAAGTAAAAAAATAAAGAAAACCTCCTCTTAGAAGTTTTCTTTATTTTTTACTTGCGTTTAAACATACTACGAATACCACGTTTCACTACATCAAAGAAACTCAATGATTGTACCATTCTATCTTCATCTACATATTCTCTGATCGCACGAAGCACTTTTTTAGGTTCTTTGGAAGAAAATGTGTATGTACCATTTTTTTTCGTTTGAATGGCATATCGAGGAATCCATTTTCCCTTTAGCATGACTGATGCTAGTACATAATCCACTTCTTCCCATGGAATTTGGATATATTTGCGTCTATCTCGCGCATGGTAAAACTCAAAACCATTATCACCTATCATGATTTGCCCGTAATCTGTCAGACCCGTAAACGAAGTAGCATCAATTACCAAGTCTACTTTTGTATTGATTGATTGAACCATTTTCTCCCTCCAGATATTTGTTTATGAACAGTATACTATATAAAAAAAGCTCGGGACAACGCCCGAGCTATATTTTTATGGATTATAAAAGTCCGATGACGTGTCCAACAACACCGACTACGAATAAACCAAGGATGATAACGATTGGAGAAACCTTTTTCTTAAGCAACCACATACATAACAATGTTAATCCTAATGCAGCTAAACCAGGAATCAATTGGTCTAAGTTGTCTTGTAATGTTGTTACCTTTTCAGGAGAAAGGGCTAAGCCATTATTAACTTGTTCAAATGCACTCTTGATTCCTTCACCACCTGAAGGCAATTTATCCCATTCGATGTAAGCACCTTTATCTAATTTTACAGTTGATACAACTGGTAAGAATTTGATTGATACCCATCTTTGTACAAGGGCAGCTAATACGAACATCCCTAAAATTGAAGCACCTTTTGTTACGTCTTGTAACAATCCGCCAGAAAGGTCATCAGTAATTTTAGAACCAGCTTTGTAGCCAAATTCTTGTGTATACCACATGAATGCCCAACGAATAATGTTCCAACCTAAGAAGAAGATGATTGGTCCAAGGATATTTCCTCCCATAGCTAATGAAGCACCTAGTGCACCTAGCATTGGACGTACTGTAAACCAGAACACTGGATCACCAACACCAGCTAAAGGACCCATCATACCTACTTTAACCCCTTGAATCGCTACATCATCAACAGGCGCGCCATTCGCACGTTCTTCTTCCAGTGCCAATGTAACCCCTAAAATTGGAGAAGCAATGTATGGGTGTGTATTAAAGAATTCCAAGTGACGTTTTAATGCTGCAGAACGTTCTTCTTTTGTTTTGTATAATTTTTTGATTGCTGGAATCATAGAAAATGCCCAGCCACCGTTTTGCATACGTTCGTAGTTCCATGAACCTTGAATGAAGGTAGAGCGCCACGCAACAGCTAAACGATCTTTTTTTGATAATTTGATTTTTTCTTCTGCCATTTTATTTTCCTCCTTCAAGATTAATAGTCATTCAAAATGTCGCCTAAAGGGTCACCAGAGTTGCTTCCGCCTCCATTATTTGATGAACCACCCATTTTAGAAAGGTTCAAGTAAATAAGAGCTAATGCAACACCTAAAGCACCTAGAGCAATCAATGTTAATTGAGAAATTGCAGCTACAACGAAACCAATAACGAAGAATGGCCATACTTCTTTTGTAGCCATCATGTTGATTACCAAAGCGTAACCTACAGCTACGACCATTCCCCCACCGATAGCCATACCATCTGTTAACCATGCTGGCATTGATTCAAGGAATGATTGCACAGTTTGTGCTGGGATAAATAGCAACGCTGCTGCTGGGACCGCGATACGAACCCCTTGTAAACATACAGCAATGATGTGCCACATTTCAACCTTACGGATGTTTCCTTCTTCAGCAGCCGCATCCATCAAATGAACGATTGGAACAGCGATTGTACGTACGATCATTGTTAAGAACAACCCTGCAACAGCCAAAGGAACGGCAATCGCGATCGCAGAAGGAACACCTTTAACACCTTGTCCACCTAAAACTAAAATAATTGCTGATGCTACTGATGCTAATGCAGCATCTGGTGCTACAGCGGCACCGATATTTGCCCAACCTAAAGCGATCATCTGAAGCGTACCGCCAAGTACGATACCAGCTTCGAGGTTACCGGTAACTAAACCGATCAATGTACATGCCACTAGTGGTTGATGAAATTGAAATTCATCAAGAATACCTTCCATACCAGCTAGAAAGGCAACTAATACGACTAAAATTATTGAAATAATAGACATGATAAGCCTCCTATAAATTTTAATATTATTTATTACGCTTTTGCTAATTCAGCTTTTGCTTTTTTCAAAATATCATCCATGTTATCGCGTGAATCATTAGGTACTTTACGTACATCGAATTTCACACCTTTTTGTTCAAGCTTCTCAAACGCTTCAACGTCTTCTTGTCCCATAGACAATACTTTACTTACAACGACTTTACCAACCGAATGCGCCATTGACCCAACATTTAATTCTTTGATGTCTACGCCACCTTCAACAGCTGTCAATACGTCTTCAGGATTTTCAAATAAAAGCAATGCTTTGGTATTTCCAAAACGAGGGTCTTTTGCTACTTCGATCATTTTGCTAATAGGAATAACATTTGCTTTTACACCTGGAGGAGCAGCTTGTTCGATTAGTCTCTTACGCAGATCATCCTTTGATACTGCATCTGAAACAACGATAATACGGTTTGGTTGCACTGCTTTTGTCCAAGCTGTCGCAACTTGTCCATGTAACAGACGTGAGTCAACACGTGCTAATACATATTTGATTTTCCCGTCTCCGACCACAGTTCCTTCTGGAAGTGCTCCTTTAGGTTGTGCGTCTTCAACTGCTGCTTTCGGTGCTTCTGCCGGTTCTAATTCTTCCGGTTTTACTTTTACACCGTCTTTTGCTGTTTCAATGATGTGTGCTGCAATTTCATGAGCAGATTCCATTGAAAAGCGTGATGCGTAGGCTTCAATCAACATTGGTAAATTCAAACCGCTGACGATTGCCCATTTATCTTTGTGCTCTTCGAATAATGTGTTTGATTGATTGAACGGTGTTCCGCCCCATAAATCAACTAAGAATAACACTTCGTCTTGATTATCAAAAGAAGCAACCGCTTCTTCCAATTTGGCTCTCAAGTCATCTGGACCTTCACTTGGTTTCAAAATCACGGCTTTGACGTTTTCTTGTTCGCCAAAGATCATTGAACCGGATTGTAAGATTCCTTCAGCAAATTGTCCATGACTTGCTAGGATAATCCCTACCATATTTATACCTCCTATTTACTTTTGTTGTAACAAATTCAAAAATATTAATAATTGCTAACCATTACAACAGAATTATTTGACCTTTTCCAACAACCATTCTTGCTACACCTTTTTGATTTTCGCTAGTAGTTCCATCAAAAGGATTTTCCTGTCAGCAGGTACTTTTCGAATCTCTAACTCCACTTCTTGACTGTTCAAGTAACGAAAGGAATCAATATCTTGTTGATTTACTGAAACAAAATTGGTAATCATTGATTTGCCTTCAGTAAAACTCATACCGCCGATATTCAACGACTTCAACTGTACACCGCAGCGGACAACCGCTTCAACATCTTGGGGATTGGTGAATAAAAGCATCACTTTTGCTCGTGATAATAATCCACTATGATAGATTTGAATCATTTTCTGCACGGTTATTACATTTGCTGTGATCCCCGGCGGTGCAGCTTCTTTTAGTAGAAACTTTCTCAATTTATCTTGAGCGACTACATCGCTGATCACAATGATACGTTCAACACCTGTTTGCTTCGACCAAACTGTTGCGACTTGCCCGTGGATTAAACGATCATCTATACGTGCCAATCGAATATCCATCTGCAAAACTCCTTCTTCCTCACTACTTCACAGAAACCCCTATCATTTCTGTGTGAACAACCACCTCCTAGCACACACTACTATAAGCAAAAAGCGTGCCAACTTTTTTACGATACACTAATTGAATTTAAAGGATTCTTAACCAATACACAAAAACGATACACTATAAAAGTGTATCGTTTTTGTGTATTCATGGCACAGTGTATTCTTTTTTATCTAACTGATTATGGACTAGACGTAGCAGATAATACATTTCTTCTATCGGCACTTTTACTTTTATCTGATCTTCCAACAGAACAACTGAGGCTGCCAATTGGCTATAAAGAGGATCATTCGTTGTATTTGTCAATTCGTTTTCTTCCACAGTCAATAGTTCATTCCGAATAATACGTTCGATCATTCCTGCTGTGTGCATCACTAGGTTGATTTTGAATCCATATTCTTCATCGCCGATTCCCGTCGTCTGAGAGATTT
This sequence comes from Enterococcus sp. E4-150, assembly GCF_035726465.1. Classification (NCBI taxonomy): domain Bacteria; kingdom Bacillati; phylum Bacillota; class Bacilli; order Lactobacillales; family Enterococcaceae; genus Enterococcus; species Enterococcus sp. E4-150. Next base: position 160,896 of record NZ_JAPRGK010000007.1, read on the forward strand.
GTGTAGAAAATTGCCACATTGGATCGATTAACTTACTACCATTAATAAAGATGAAGTTATCAGAGATAAACTCAACACACGTATTTTTAGCTGACTCTTCATCTAGGGAGATGAATTCAGTTTCCTCCAATTCTGATTCCATCAGCAACTGATCCAAAATGACTTCGATATTTTGATCAATAAAACGTTCTAAAGGAATAAATGGGGCTTGGATATTCAAATCAGTAATCCCAGTAGTAGCTATGATCTGATATTCTTTTTGGATAACTGGCAGTTCTTCTTTCACTTCCACAATCGACAAAGCTAGAACTTCTAATTCTGTTTCTTGACGCTTGTTTACCGCTCGTTCGATCAATTCTTTGATTCTTTGTGCTGTACCTTCGCCAGATGCGCAGATAGCCAAAACAGCTTTTTTCTTATGAATAGGTTTTGCTTCCTGAACAGATTCTACAGAAGATATTTCTGCGTAACCTCGAAAATTTTTCAATGATTCATGCAACATATCTAGATCTGTCCCTAATACTGAGACCTTTCGTACAGTTTCCAAAACTAGAGAAGTTGTTACCATATCAACAGTACGTACTGGAATTCCAGTGTCTCTTTGAATTTGCGAATTAAACGACGCAAGGGACCCCATATCTACTAAGAGTATGACCCCGCTTCCTTCATCTACTTCTTGTACATTGCGTTCAATTCGGTCCAATGCTGTTTTCGGATCCATATCCAAAGGCATGTCTACTGCTCGTACGTTCTCTGCATCTAACAACTGTTGGACAACTTGGACCATACTGCTTGCTGTGCTGTTTCCGTGAGCTGCAACGACTACACCGATTCTGCCGCTTGCTTGATTTGCCCGTAACGAGACGAGTAGAACGGTCAAGTAATAGTCTTCACTTTCTGGAATCTCCACTTGAAAATACGTTTCGATATAACTACGCACTTCTTTCGCAACAGCATATTCATCTGGAAAATCAAAAGCCATCTCACGGATGTTATCATTCGTATGCCGTTCTTCTCCTAAGTTGATTTTTTTCAAAAAAGAACTGATATGCAAGCTCATAGCATAAATAAAGTTTTGCTGAAACTCATATGGTAAAGATCTTTTGACCATTACATAAATCTGATTGGTCACTTCTATGATTTTCGGATCTACAAATTCTGCTAATTTGCTGTCTGCATTAAAAGAAAAACCATGGTCTTTATAGAAAGACTTCAGATGGATGTTGATATCTGTAGAAATGAAATGATTGATTGCTTCTTGATCCAAACCATCCGACTTCAGTAAAGCTGCTTTATCTCCGATGATATCATATAGATTATAAGGTAACTCATAGGAGTCTGATTGGATTTTCATGATCGTATCATTTGGTGCTACAGTTATCTTTGGCTCCAATATTTTAGAAAGCTCTGCCATTGCACTGCGGTTGCTTGCTAATTGAATCAATCCGCTACGAATCCCTTCTGTCAAATCATCGATTGTGATCGAGATTTCGGGTGATTGCATATGATTTAGAAATCCTCGTGCACATACTAACTGGATATTTGACTTCAATTGTCCTATATTTCCATAGGTCACACTGCCGATCAATGCTTTTGCTACATCTTCTGTCAAAGAAATCTTTCGCTGCGTGCGGTTTGCTTCGTGGGCAATCATGATTTTTACTAAATCGACTTTCTCATTTGCAGGACGTTTTTCAAAAGCCGGAAGTTTGATATTGATCGGGATACGCCGAACAAAAGTTTCTAATAGAGAAGAACCTGGGTCTTCTGTGGTCGCACCTACGATCCGTACATTTGCTTCATGGGATTTCGTTGTTTCCCCAAGACGACTGTAAGTTCCGTGATCCATAAAGTAAAAGATCATTTCTTGACCTTCAGGCGGCAACCGGTGAATCTCATCCAAAAACAGCATACCGCCATCCGCTTGGTCGATAATCCCCATTTTTTCTTCATCTGCGCCTGTAAAAGCACCTTTTGCGTACCCAAATAAATGACTCATCAAAAGCTCAGGATTATTGGCATAATCAGCACAATTGAAAACAATCAGTTCCGTTTCCTCATCTATTACATGATGCGCTTTTGCAAAATGATACATCGCGTGTGCAAAATAAGTCTTTCCTGATCCGGTAGGTCCTGTAATCAAACAATTTAATCCTCTTGGCGGATACAAAATCGCAGCTTTTGCCTGTTCCACTGAATTTTTCATGCTGCCGTTAGCTCCAATGATTTTTGCAAAGATATCCTTAGTATCTATTTGGAGTGTATTTTTTTCTTCAGAGACCGGCGTTTCTTTGTAACTGACTACATGTTTTGTAACTGGCTTTACGTGCGTAACGAGTGTTTGATATATGTAACGTACTGGTCGTCCGTCTGTCTTTATCAGTTTCCCTTCGCGCACTAGCTGATTCAGATCTTTACTGCTATTTGTTCGCTGAATCCCTAACACTTCAGCAATTTCCTGTGTTGTTACTCCTTGATCATATTCTGCCTTTGTTAAATGAGCGGTTTTTTCTTTGACATACATATAAATTCGGTCAATGCGTTTTGCCAATGGTATCGCTCCTTTTCTATAGACTGTTGTACTTAGGCTTCAAAACATAATACTATGTATTTATTTCTGTTTCGTCAACTATTTACCTGATTTTGTTTTGTTGATAACACGCGGATAGATAGAAATGTTCAATTTAAAAGAACGAAAAATCCCGATACGATTTTTATAATGGAAACAAGAAAAAGAACACTGTTTACCATATAATTATTTCACTGATAGCAAACAATATAGCTTCCATCAATTGAAAACGATAGTTATCAAAACATTCTGATTCCAAATTGGCAAAAAAATATTAAGTGTAAAAAGACAAAGTAAACTTCGTAGCCTCCACTACAACTTTTATTTTTATAAACAAAAAAAGGCTGTGACAAAAGTCTTGTCACAACCTCTTTAATCACAAGATTCAATTAAGCTTCTTGAGCTACTGGATAAACAAACACTTCAAATATACCTTTTTCTGGTATATTCTGAACAATGCTGACAGCTTGAGATCACTAGATTTCTAATATTATCTATAATGTGCAATTTCCTGTTATTTCTCAAAAGTATGGTCAAAGTATGGTCATTTTTTATGTCAAATTTTCATAACTTCTTTTATATAATATTTTCCTCTGATATGATAAGAATGTGAATATTATATAGAAGGAAGGTTCATGTATATGGGGTTATTCGGTAATAAAGAAAAAAAACTAGCTAAGAAAAAAGAAAAAGAAATAAAGAAGGCTGAACAAGCAAAAATTTTTAACTATTTTAAAGATAATAGTAACTTGATCATTGAAGATTTCTACTTTGATGATATCCATAATAAAGCTTTTATAAAGAAGTCTATATTAAAAAATAGAGAGCAGTGTGTATTCAACTATAATGACTTAATCAGTTATACACCGATTTTTGAAGGATCAAAAATAAAAAAACATCATGGAATAACTAGAGCAGTTGTTGGTGGTGTACTAGCAGGTCCTATTGGAGCTTTAGTTGGCGCCGGTACTGGTGGCAAAGAATTTGAATCTGTAAAACAATTAGGTGTTATGGTTCATCTTGCTGATAACTCATCAGTTAAATATTTAATCATTAACAGCGAAACTAAACTAGATTCTATTGTAGGAAGAGCCTCTATGGATATATATAATAAACTTGTTGCGAAATTAGAATGGATAGTAAAAGAAAAAGAAGGAGTTCCGACTAACACCTCAGAAAGTCAAGCAGATGAAATAAGAAAATATAAAGAACTATTGGATGATGGAATCATTACAGAGGAAGAATTTAATAAAAAGAAACAAGAATTATTAGAAGTATAATATCAGTCAAAAAGATGAGCATTTAATTTAGCTCATCTTTTTTATTTACAAAACAAACGTTTGTTCGTATACTCTTTTTGAGGTGAACATTATGTTGATGGAAGGAAAAACACAATTATGGTTTAAATTTGACCCTTCGAATAGATTTATCAAAGATTTTTATAAAGTATGGGATTCAGAAGTTTTCTTCTTAGCAATCGAAGATAGCTTATTAATCAATCTCTACTATTCCAATAAAAACTACTTTAAAATCCCTGCTGCGAAAACTAGAATGAAGAAAGATGTGTATTTTTTGTTTGATATCGTGACTGACGTGCCAGACGCACGGAGCGATCATCGACGTTATGATTATATAAAGTATACTTTCGTTGATCCAGAAAGGTATATAGATTAAAATAAGTTACCTAAAAAGGACAAATACAAATTTTATTATCTTATTCATAGTAAGAAGATAATTTTAAGATTGCGAAATACGA
>NZ_JAPRGK010000008.1:0-113819 GCF_035726465.1 Enterococcus sp. E4-150
CAAAAATTTCTAAACAGAAGCCATAAAGGTTTTCAACAGGTAACCGATACATTAGTTTCAATGTTTACTGAGTAACTAATTATTTTGCAGGAGGACAATTTATTTACACAAAATTATTGACGCTCCCTGACACTTTTTTGCCAAAAATGTAAAAAACGGTTGTTTTGACATCATAAACGTCTTGTTTTCTTATTTTTACTTATATCACCACTTTATTTTCTATCTCTTTCACTCCATAAAGCGGAATGAGTTCTTCTTTTGACTGATAATAAACAGCTTTCTCACGGTTCTTCATCAAAAAAATAAAGATGTCTTTCATAGCAAGTGGTGCTTTGCCGTGTTCAAATAAAAAGATAAATTGATTTGCTTTATTTATCTGGACCATTGTCACAGGCACCAGTTTTTGTTCTTGAGCCAAAAAAACTCCTTGATACTCTGTTTTTTTGGGTGATTTTGTAAGAATTGTCAATAAGTCTGCTGCTCGCATTTTTCCACTCCTTATTTGATAAATAAAAAGAAACAGCCAAAAATAATTTTTTTTCATTTTCCTCTTGAAGTAAGAGTATAAGTCAGTATAATAAAGAAGTTGCTGAAAATTTTCAAAAGAAAAGAGGCTAGAAATGAAAAAATTAAATTTATTTACAGAATTGTGCGGAATCATTTTAGGCGCAGGAATCTACGGATTAGCTGTGACAGGAATCAATATTCCATCTAAGCTGGCAGATGGTGGGGTTACTGGTATTGCTTTGCTCTTGCATAATCTTTTTGGATTCGCTCCTTCTGTCACTTCACTGCTTTTTAATTTACCTTTATTGCTTATCTCATTGTTTCTTTTTGGAAAACACGCTTTTCTCCGGACGATCGTTGGAACATTTGCGCTAGTTTTCTTTTTACATTTATGGGAGAGCCTTCATATACATTTTGCTGTAGATAGTCTACTGATCAATAGTTTGATGACAGGTATTCTTTCTGGCATTGGTTGCGGTCTCGTCTTTCGATTCGGCGGAAGCACAGGCGGAACAGATATCATTTATCAAGCCATTGAAAAATATTTTCATATTAAGATTGGCAAAAGTCTTTTCTTGATTACTTTTGGTATTTTAGTTGTCTCCTTGCTTTATTTGGATCTCACACATTTTCTGTATACATTACTTAGCTGTTCTATTCTATCTTATACATTGAATAAAGTGAAGTATCTGGAAATTGGATCTGTTTTGCCCCAATTGGAAGCAAAACAGACTACAGAAACATTTGAACCACTTGACCCTCTTGAACAGTTAGAGCACTGATTCTTATTTTTCACCACTTTATTTAATTTACAGAAATATCATTATGTAAACCAAAATGATATTATTCAGTAAAATCTTCTTTATAAAAAAATAAAAAATAAACTATTTTTGCAAACGATCTGCGAAAATAGTTTGTTTTTTTATTTTGCCATTATTTTCTTACTTATTGGGAGAAAAAATTCGCTTAAACTCAAAAAAATCTGAGGATACGATATAAACTTTCGGATAGAGTATAAAATAAGGAAACGCCGCAGCGTTTCCTTTCCAACTGTAGCCGAATATAAATTTGTATATCACTTATTTAAAATAGCTATTTTCTCCCAAAGAGTTTCCTTGATCATCGATCAATCCTTGTAATGAGCGTTCTAAGATACCATGGCTTTTTTTCGATTTTTTTTCTTCTGACTGCTTTGTTTCCTCTAACGTTTTTGTTCGATTGAATGTTCGTACAGACGGCTCACCATTTCTTTTTTCTTGATACGGCGTCGGTTCTGTATCGAACAACAGATAAGAGTCATCCGTTTTTTTCATCGATTCGATTAAATGATCCTCAGAAATTTTGCTTTCTCTAGGGTCTGGGATAATCGATGCGGGTACATATTTAGGAACAAAATAAGAACGCTCCCGCACCTTCGTGTCAACAGATGCGTTTCGTGTAGTATGCTTGGACTCTGTCCTTGTTTCACTTTGTCTGACAGAACGAGAGGAATCACCAAAAAGTTTTTTTCGTCCTGTCGATGTGATTTCTGATTGGTAATGGCCGGTATAATCCGGTAATTTTCCTTTATGCTTTTCCAAATTTTCCTTACGCGGAGCTGACTTCAATCCATTTGTTGCACGACGCTTGCGACGGATTTTCTCGGTGTTCGTGTTCGTGAAATGAAATTCTTTCATCTGCTCAAACGGGGACTGATTCTGTTCAGTCAAAAGATCTTCTTGTCCGTCAAATAATACTCGCTTCTTGTCGTTGGTTAATTTTACGCCTAACTCATCATCGTACGCAGGAAAACGGAAATGTTTTCGTCTGATTTCTTTCATTCAAACCATCCTTCTCAAAAATGGAACTTTTCTCAATAATAGCACAGATTCATTGTTTTCAGTAGCAATGCGCTGATTATTTTAAGAAAATAGCGATGAATTTCATAAATATATATATAGTAATAAGACTTAATTCGTTGTCTCTCTGATAACTAGTTCAGGAAAAAAACGACGATAACCTTGACTCGCCCCTTTTTCTTCTATTTTTTTTAACAACATTTCTCCACATACTTCACCCATACGTATAATATCTTGCTTGATCGTTGTCAATTTAGGTGAACTGATTTGGTCTAAAAATACCCCATCAAATCCAATCACACCAAATTCTTCGGGCAAGTGTCCTCCAGCATTTATAATCCCTCTTACTGCTCCTAGTGCTAGCCGATCTGAACTACATACAAAACAAGTTTTATCTGTAAAATCTGCCCAGTTTTCTGTCATATATCTTTCTACTTCTGTCGAATGATTTGGAAACCGCAAGATTTTACTAGGAAGATCAACTTCCTTCATCACAGATAAATAACCAGTTTCCCTTGAAATTTCAAAAGGCTCGTCCACTTCGATACCGATATAAATAATCGTTTGATAATCTCTTTCTAAGGCATATTGCGTTGCTTTTGCTGTACCATATTCATTATCGCTGTCTACATAATCATATCCTTCAGAATTTTCCCCAAACAAGACAACTGGTTTTTCCAAACGGTCGATCCAATCGAAGTCTTTTTTTCTGACACCTGTGATGATGTACCCATCACAAGAACCGACGTCGAAGGCATCATTTGTAACTAATTGGAGAGAATAATGCGCTTTACCGATCCGTTTAGCGATTCCCATCAGCAAATTCATGTAATAGGGCTCAGTTGTGTCGATTTCTTCCAGTATAAATAATTTGATGATCTGCGACCGATTCGTGACAAGTGCTTTTGCAGCAATATTTGGACGGTAATCCAGTTCAGCCATTGCTGAGAAAACTAACTCTTTCAATTCGTCAGTCACCTGTTCCGGATGATTGATGACTCGAGAGACCGTCATTTTTGAAACATTGGCACGTTTTGCAACATCTGCTAAAGTGGGCATGCTCTCTTCCTTTCTAACATGTTGTCATTCTTACTATCAATTATACCAAATTTTCCTAACAGAGTTTATTATAGACCAAAATAAAAAACGGAAAATCCTCTATCGTCATGAGTGATTTTCCGTTTCAATTATTTATACTTTTTTATCAAATTTTTTGCTAAAAAAGTGGAAGCTTCTTCCATTAGTGGTATTTGTACCATATGTCGCTGTGTTTTTGAGGAACGAAAAACAATTTCTTTTCCGTAAGACTTATGCCGATTTTTTTCTACAAATCGTTCCGTTTGTATATAAGGGATTTTTTCGTCAGCTTGTCCATGCCAAAAGAACAGAGGACGTCCAGCTAACTTTTCCGGCTGCAATGACAAATCATAGCTCTTAACCCATGAAATCAAATCAAAATAGTCTTTTGGTACGACATAATTATATTCCGATGCGCGCCTTACGATTTCTTTTCCATATTCCAAAGGTGCAGGGGAACCCATCAAACACACGCCCGCTACTATATGAGGATGTTTAGCCAACAAGGCGCATGTTGTCATTCCCCCCATCGAAACCCCGCCAACTGCAAGCTGATCATGTAGAAGACCTCTTTTTTCTAAATGCTTGATAAGTGTGTCAAATTCAAACAGATTTCCGTAGATACTATCCCAAAATGTATAGGATGGAATAGAAGAAACCGGCTGTTTGCGCTCCCCATGATTCATCGCATCTGGCAGGATCACACGAATGCCCTGCTGCGCAATTTTTCTTCCTTGCGTCAAAACTAACTCCTTACTTGTCTGCCATCCGTGATAATAGATGACAACGGGAATACGTTCCTCTCTTAATTCTTTCAGAACAACTTCTAACACTGGAATATGATGGACAGAACGTTTCAATATAATTGGATTCAATTGTTACTCACCTATTTTCATTAAATTTCCTGATCGCCATAGCAACCATGCTCCAACAGTTGTCTGGAACAGGTTCAGTGTACCAAATAATATAAATGCAGGACTGAATGGCTCGGGAAATAAGCACAGAGAACAAAGTCCCACCACTCCTAATGCTAGCGAAAGGAGTGGATAAATAGAAAAATTCAAAAAACTGGCAACGCTACCGAAAATATTACCAATAAACAGTATCAAAAAGAAAAAAACGCTTAAAATTAAACCATCTGTCAGCGACATCTGAAAAACAATGTTCTCTACCTCAATTGGCTGTTGAATCGAATAGACACCTAAGTATATACTGAGAAGGAGACTTAGCACGTGGCTGGCACAAAACACACGATTGACCGTTTTCATTTTAATCACCTAACCTATCTTTATAATTCTATTATAATCATTTTATCATTTTTTTGTATGTATAAAGTTTCAATTTTTCTTCACTTACGATTTTTTTTGATATTGTTGTTATATAAATGAAAGGAGTTTTACAAATGATTGATCCAAAAATGTTGGGGATGATCTTCCTCATTAATTTTGCTTATATCACTCTGAACACGTTACGTTTCATGTTGACAATGAAAGGCTATCGACTGATTGCTCCACTTGTCAGTATGGTCGAGATCACGATTTATATCGTCGGCTTATCCCTTGTTTTAGATCGTTTAGATAATCCACTGAATTTATTTGTCTATGCGTTAGGTTACGCAGTAGGTATCAGTGTGGGAATTTTGATTGAAGACAAATTAGCATTAGGATACATCATGGTCACAACGATTTTGCCAGCAAATAGCGCAGAAGATAAAAGTTTGCCGGGTATACTGAGAGAACACGGTTATGGTGTGACACAGACTTCTGCAATGGGGCTGGAAGGTGAGCGGCTAGTTCTCGAAATACTTTCTCCTAGAAAAAGCGAACGTGAACTGTATCGCCTGATCAAAGAAATCGAAGAGCGTGCTTTTATCATTTCTTATGAGCCAAAATATATTTCAGGTGGTTTCTGGACTAAAAAAGTGAGAAAACGACAAGGAAAATAACTCACAAACTTAAAAACTGTCTAATATCTAAATTAAATTTTAAATGTTAGACAGTTTTTATTTATTATTTTGATTAAAAAACATCGACATATACTCATCAATTTGTTATTATACTTTATATACTTATCAATTTAATTTGGAGATATTATGGAAATTCAACGTAGAACCACTAATTTTTTACATTTAGGCTCTTTTTTTGCAACTTTGACGATCTTATTTTTTATATGTTATGCATACCTTAAGACCTCACATGCGCCTTCTAGTGCATTAGGCTGGTTGCTTTTGGATCATTCTGATATCACAGAAGCCGAAGAAAATCCGTTTTTTTTGATTTTGTCTTCTCTTTGCGGCTTACTGTTTTCTGTTTATTTCGGTGCCTATTTTTTTCATCGACATCCTGGTACGTTAAACGAAGCTTCAAGCGTATTGATTGCATTTAAAACGTTTTCTTTTTTAGCAATTCTTTTTTATTCGTTTAATCACAATACGCTTTTCTTCTTTATCATGAATGGTTTAGTCGTGATTTTATCCATCTTTACTTATTTTATTTTTTCACTCATTTTTAGCCAATTGAAATGTCCACTCTTCTTTCGATTAGTTCCTGTCACCTGTTTTATTTACAGCTTGTTTTCCTTTTTTGTCCTTGCTTTAATGCCACTGACCAACCCTTCGACGATCCAAGTCGCAGGAAATCTGTTGGATATGCTCTTCATCGTCAGTCTAGGTGTATTTATGTGGCAAAGAAAAAACAAACAAAATAAAAAGCATTTTGAAGCCTGACTATTACGACTTCATAAATGCTTTTTTAGTTTTAAACACTTCAATCTAAAAGAATAACCCAAGATTGGATAAATTATTAATGATTCGCCATTCGTTTCTTAGTGATTCTGGATCATCATATGGACTTCCTAATCTAATCAGCTAGTTATTCCCATAAAATGCCATACTTGACTGAATCATAATATTGATTATTTAAAAATCTAACTTTTCTTATCACTACTTCCTTTGTCATTCCACATTTCTCACCATTTTTTTGCATTCCTTTGTTTCCAGACCATGTAGTGAATCCAATAGGTGGTAGATAGGCAAAATACTCAAATAATTCTTTTAACCATAAAGGAAGAGAAAGGCTCCTCCTGCAAGAGTCAGTATAATTTTTGCTTACTGCTCTCTTAGGTTTTACTCACTAAAACTGTTCTATATTCTTTGATATAAGAAAATGCATGCGGTATAAATTTCTTGCTCAGCTCAGAAAAGATTTGTCGTTTAAGAAAGGCCGTTTCCTCCATTGTCAATGAACGATCCAATGTTGGTAATTCAATCTCAAAATTGTTTTTTTCGACAATAGGTAATTCTAATGTGAATGATTCTTCTTCCTTTATAGTATTCGTCACAAGTAGAGACTGATGGAAAATACTAGGCCGGCGATTTTTATATTTATTCTTACGTATCCTGTCAACGATAACTTCTATTTGATCAAAAAAGTACGCTTCATTTACGTCTCCAATAAGTTCGGCTAATTCTTTGAATGCCTTCGTTACAGGAAGCTGATTCTTCTGTACAAAAAAGTAATTAGCCAAAGTAAGCGGGAAGTGTTCTATAGAGGAAAGTGTGATAAAATGGTACTTCTCATTTCCTGCAGTTGTCCTCAACAATTCTGTCTCTTGGCTGTTTCTTACTCCATAAAAATACGCTTCTTTCCGTTCATCTTCGAAACAATACGCCCAAATAACTTCTCCCATCGCTAATTTTTGTTCATCAACAGAGAGTCTCCTCAATTGTTCAGCTATGGTTTCAGCAGCCGAAGTGGCTTGTTGCAAGTAATCTTTAGGATCAAATATTGGAAAGTTCAAATGATATCTTCGTTCTTCCCTCTTGATTAATCCTGCATCGATCAATAGATCGAGAAAATGGGAAAATTTATTTTGCGAAAATTCTTTTTTCAATTCTCTTAGAATCGTTTCTTGTTCTCGATGTTCATATAGATAATCGGTCAATGAAGAAAAAAGCGGATCATCGGTCAGTTTTTGATAAAAGTTTTCCTTATTTTTTGAATAATAATAGTTCATATATGTTCTCTTTTCTATCCGTTTTATTTTACTTAAAAGGCTTTTACGTAAAAAGGAGGAAGAACAAGAGTCATAATTGACTGCTATTCTCCTCCATTTCTTCGGCCTTTAGTATGTTCTATGTTTCTTTTTATATCAATCGCTTATCCATTCATTTTGAATGCTTCATACTACCATTTGATTAGCTAAATACAGCCGTCAATTGAGGTACGACTTGTTTTTTACGTGAAACGACACCTTTAAGCAAAGCACGGTTGTTGGTCAAAGTTGTTTGGAAAGCTTCTTCTACTTTTTCTTTTCCTTTACCAGCAACAAGTAATTCTGAATCACTGTCTAAGATGTTTGTGACAACTAATACGAACAGATCGTAGCCATTTGATTTCATTTCATCTTCCATTGCTGCTTCTAGCTCTGCTTGTCGATCCATCACTTCATTAAGGTCCACTGTATTGACTTGAGCGATACGAACGTTGGAACTGCCCATTGGGAAACTTTTTGCATCCAAATCAAGAAGAACCGCAGCTGATTTATCACTTAGATTTGTTCCTGCTTTCAACATTTCAAGCCCATAAGTGTTTAGATCGACTTCAGCGATTGCTGCAAGTTCTTTTGCAGCTGCTTCATCTTCAGGCGTACATGTTGGTGATTTGAACAACAATGTATCTGAAATGATAGCTGAGAGCATGATTCCTGCGATTTCTTTAGGAATTGTTACTTGGTTTTCTTTATATAGTTTTAAAATAATCGTACTTGTACATCCAACTGGTTCTGCACGATAGTACAATGGATTAGCTGTTTCAAAGTTTGCAATACGATGGTGGTCTACTACAGCTAAAATATTTACTTCGCTGATATCTGAAATACTTTGTTGGAATTCATTATGATCCACAAGCATGACATCTGCATTTTCTGCTTTAGCTGACTCTACTACTCGTGGTGCAGATAGCTGAAAGTGGTCTAATGCGTATTGTGTTTCTTCATTAGGTGTACCTAGAGCAACTGCTTCTGTTTCTTTACCTAATTCATTTTGCAAGTGTGAAAACGCAATGGCTGCCCCGATTGCATCTGTATCTGGATTTTGGTGACCAAAAACTAAAATTTTTGACATGTCATTCGCTCCTTTGTGATTTCTCCTATTTAATAATAGCAAAAAAACGGAAAGAAGCAATACTTATCTTCTTTCCGATGCGACCTATCGCGTTAAATATTTTGTATACTCTTCTGTATGAAGCAATCGTTTAGCATTTTCGACACGTTCTTTTGTAGGTGGTTCGATCCCTTCTAATGGATATTTCAAACCAAGTGTTTCCCACTTGTATTTTCCCATCGTATGATAAGGAAGAATCTCTACTCTGTCTACATTTGACAAGGTTTGAATAAAGTTGTCTAGTCGGATCAAATATTCATCATAATCACTTCGCTCAGGAACTAGTACATGGCGAATCCAAACCGGTTTGTTGATTTTTGACAAATATTGAGCCATTTCTAAAATATTTTCATTGTCCCAATGCGTTAGTTTTTTATGCTCTTCATTATCGATGTGTTTGATGTCAAATAACAGTAAATCTGTATACTTCATCAATTCTTGAAAACGTGAAAAGAAAGGTTCTTCATACGTAAAAGGTTTTCCGCATGTATCCAATGTAGTATGCATCTTCCGCTCTTTTGCTTTTTTAAATAGTTCGATCAAAAAATCGATCTGCAATAGAGGTTCTCCACCACTAACAGTAATACCACCTTTATCTCCCCAGTAAGGTCTGAAGCGTTCTGCTTTATCTAAAAGTTCATCTGCTGTGTATTCTTTCCCTCCGCCAATATTCCAAGTATCTGGATTGTGACAAAATTGGCAACGCATGCGGCATCCTTGCATAAACACGACAAAGCGCAGTCCAGGTCCGTCTACTGAACCGAAAGTTTCGATAGAATGAACATAGCCGATTGTTTTTTCTTCCATTTAAGTTCACATCTTTTCTTTGATTTCATTTTAAGTACAAGTTAGCTGTCGAAGCGAAGCTTTCTGAACAAAATTTTTCGCAATTGCCGCTTCGTTATGTGTAAAATTTACAGGGACGGAACATACAAGTCCTGCCCCTGTAAATCGTTTCTTTCAAATAAGCATACTGATTATTCGATTTTGATGCGATGGCTATTCAACGTCCTTTCGACGCTAAGTCGAAAAACTTTTTTCACGAACTTTTTACATTCTGTCGTGTGAAGTTCTCATCAAGACATCTAATTGTTGTTCTCTTGTCAAGTCACGGAATTTAACTGCATAACCAGATACCCGGATCGTCAAGTTCGGATATTTCATTGGATTTTCCATTGCATCACGCAATAAATCATTACTGAATACATTGACATTCAAATGATAAGCTCCTTTTGAGAAGTATCCATCTAAGACATTACGCAAGTTTTCGATTCTTGTATCTTGTTCTTTTCCAAGACCTGAAGGATTGATTGTTTGGGTATTTGAAATTCCATCCAATGCACAGCCGTAATTCATTTTAGCTGTTGAGTTCAGGCTAGCTAATAACCCACTTTGTTCCGCATTGTAACTTGGATTTGCTCCTGGCGCAAGTGGTTTTCCAGCTTCACGGCCATCAGGAGTATTTCCTGTATTTTTACCGTAAACAACATTTGAAGTAATCGTCAATAATGAAGTTGTTGGTTTTGAGTTGCGGTAAGTTTTATGACGTTTGATTTGTCCCATGAAGTATTCCAAGATCCATGAAACTAATTCATCTGCACGGTCATCATCATTTCCGTATTTAGGGAAGTCGCCATCCACTTCAAAATCAACTGCTATTCCTTTTTCATTACGGATTGCTTTTACTTTTGCATATTTGATCGCTGACAAGCTGTCTGCCGCATGAGAGATCCCAGCAATACCTGTAGCAAATGTGCGTTGCAAGTCAGAATCCATCAAAGCCAGCTGAGCTGCTTCATAAGAATATTTATCATGCATATAATGAATGATGTTCAACGTATTGACATATAGTTCTGCTAACCAATCCATCATATTCGTGAAGTTATGTTTCACTTCTTCAAAGTCTAGTATTTCTGATGTGATTGGACGATATTCTGGTCCAACTTGGGCGCCAGTCACTTCATCGACTCCGCCATTGATGGCATATAATAGTGTTTTAGCCAAGTTAGCACGAGCACCAAAGAATTGCATGTCTTTTCCGACAACTGTTCCTGATACACAGCAAGCAATCGCACAATCATCAGAACCCCATTGTTCACGAAGCTGATTATCATTTTCGAATTGAATCGAAGAACTTTCGATAGCGATTCTGCTAGCATATGTTCTGAATCCTTCTGGAAGGTGTTCAGAATACAAAACAGTCAAGTTTGGTTCTGGTGAAGGTCCCATATTTGTTAATGTATGAAGCAGACGGAAATCATTCTTTGTAACTAATGAACGACCATCTAATCCCATACCTGCAATGGATAAAGTAGCCCAGATAGGGAATCCTGAGAATAATTGGTTATATTCAGGTGTACGCGCGAATTTGACCATACGTAATTTCATTACTAAGTGGTCGATCAATTCTTGTGCTTCTTTTTCTGTGATTACTCCATTATCCAAATCACGTTGGATATAGATATCAAGGAATGCTGAGATACGTCCGATTGACATCGCAGCACCATTTTGTGATTTGATTGCTGCTAAATATCCGAAGTATAGCCATTGGACAGCTTCTTTTGCATTTGCAGCTGGTTTAGAAATATCATAGCCATATTTCGCAGCCATTTCTTTCATTTGCGCTAATGCACGATATTGTTCAGTAATTTCTTCACGTAAACGAATCACTTCTTCACTCATTGTATGATAACCAGTCATATCATGATCTTTTTTCTTTTGTTCCATCAAATAGTCGATTCCATACAATGCCACACGACGATAGTCACCGATGATACGTCCGCGACCGTAAGCGTCTGGAAGCCCTGTAATGATTTTGTTTTTACGAGCAGCACGCATTTCAGCAGTATAAGCGTCAAATACACCTTGATTATGTGTTTTGCGCCAGTCAGTGAAAATATGTGTCAATTCATCGTTTGGTGTATAGCCATTGCTTTTTAGCGCATTGTTAGCCATATTGATTCCGCCGAACGGCATGAATGCTTGTTTCAAAGGTTTGTCTGTCTGTAGACCAACGATTTTTTCCAAATCTTTATCCAAATAGCCTGCATCGTGTGAAGTAATAGTTGATACGATTTCTGTGTCCATATCATAGACACCGTTACGTTCGAATTGGATATCATTTAACTTTTGCAATTCATCCCATAGTTTTTCTGTTGCTTCTGTTGGGCCTTCCAAAAAGCTGTCATCACCGCGATATTCAGTGTAGTTATTTTGAATAAAGTCTCTAGTGTCTACGCCTTCTTTCCATTTGGTACCTTTAAATCCATTCCATTGCTCCATTGTATGGACCTCCTAAATTTCTGTTTTATGTAACAGTTTTTACGTGATTAGTATAACACAGCACCCTATCTTTGCAAGGGTTTTCTTGTTTTTTATTTAACAATTTTTATGTTTTATTTACATATATTTAAATCAACGTTGACATACCAACATTTAAGCATTGTGAACACTTTCATCTTTTTTTGCAAACGTATAAGGATTTATTAAAAATGAATGAAAAAGAGACGCCATCTGTATTAATACAGATGGCGTCTCTTCATTAAAATACTACAACAGTTACGACTCGATGAAAATCTCAGGAGCATCGATAACTTCGATGACTTCTCCACCTTTTTTCTCATCCATCGCAAATGATCCATTCGATGTTCGATCACCTATAGGGAAATCAGTTGGGTCAATCGTTAACTGCTGCCCTTTTTGATTCATCAAGGTTATTTCTTTTGATCTTCCTTCCGACATATAGATAATGCGATGAGGATTTTTTTTCAGCTCACGCATGACCGTCACTCCCCGCTTCGCACGTGAAGTTTGGCTGATTTCTTGAGCAAGCATGCGTTTAACAGCTCCTCGCTGAGTAACGATTACGATCGGCGTATCACCTTCTGCTAACACAAGCAGCCCGTTGATAATCCTATCTCCATCTTTCAAATTCATAGACTTCACTCCAGCTGCCTTTGCTCCAACAACGGGAACATCTGTTAAAGGATAGCGCAAACCCATTCCTTGATACGTTACTAAGAAAACATCTAAGCCTGGCCGATCTTCTTTCAGATACACAGCAATCAGTTCATCTTCTTCCGCCTTTAGCTTCATACAGCTGAGCGGACGGCTCTTATAGGTGCGCCATGGTTCGAACTCTGTCATTCGTGTTTGCTTGATCAATCCATTCTTGCTGATGAATACAAATGTTTTCTCTGCTTGAATTTTTTGATATGGAAAAACAGCTAAGATCGATTCATCTACAGACAGATTGGAGATTGTTTGAGAAATGTGTTCGCCAGCATCTTTCCATTTCAAATCGGGTAGTTCATGAACAGGACGGTAGATCACATTTGCTTTATTCGTAATCAGAAGAACATGGTCCAATGTGCTCAATTCACCTGAGTACAGCAAGTAGTCGCCTTCTCGCATCCCGATTTCTTCTGGTTTCGAAGCACTATAAGAACGAAGGCTTGTTCGCTTCACATAGCCTTCTCGCGTCACACTGACGATTACGTCTTCTTGCGCCACTAAAACTTGCGTATCGATTTTGATTTCTTCGATTTCGTCTTCGATTGTCGTTAGACGAGCGGAAGAATAATTTTTTTTCACTTCTCGCAATTCTTTTTTCATAACAGAGAAAAGCTCTTTGTCATTTGAAAGGATTTTATTCAACTCTGTGATTTGCGCAATCAAGCTTTCGGATTCCTTTTGAAGCTCTGTGATATCCGTGTTCGTCAAACGGTATAATTGCAATGTGACAATTGCTTCTGCTTGTTCTTCTGTAAATTGAAAGACGTCGACTAAATTCTTTTTGGCGTCTTTTTTGTCTTTACTTTCACGAATCGTTGCGATTACTTCATCCAGAATCGATAAAGCTTTCATCAATCCTTCTACGATATGCTGTCTTTTTTGAGCTTTGGCTAAATCGAATTGACTACGTTTTGTTATGACTTGCTTTCGATGCTCGATATAACTTCTTAAAATGTCTTTCAGTCCAACTTGATGCGGAGTCATATGGTCGATAGCGACCATATTGAAATTGTAATTGATCTGTAGCTCAGTGTTTTTGAACAAATAATTCAAAATTCCTTGAGCATTGGCGTCTTTTTTCAATTCGACGACAATTTGCAGACCTGTTCTATCACTTTCATCTCGTACTTCAGCTATTCCATCGATTTTCTTATTCAAACGGATCTCATCCATTTTTTTCACCAAGGTCGCTTTATTTACTTCATATGGGATTTCTGTGATCACGATTTGCTGTTTATTACCCTTCATTGCTTCTATCTTTGTTTTCGAACGAAGAATAACTTTTCCTCGCCCTGTTTCATAAGCTTTTTTGATTTCATCTTTTCCTTGCAAGATCCCTCCTGTTGGAAAGTCAGGTCCAGGAATATATTCCATCAATTTTTCAAGGCTCGCTTGTGGATGATCGATCATATAGATTGTGCCATCGATCACTTCAGCTAAGTTATGAGTCGGGATTTCTGTTGCATATCCAGCAGATATACCTGTCGATCCATTGACGAGAAGGTTTGGGTATCGAGCTGGAAGGACTGTTGGTTCTTTTTCTGTATCATCAAAATTCCACACGAGATCGACTGTTTCTTTTTCGATATCTGCTAGCATCTCTCCACTTAACTTGGATAATCTGGCTTCAGTATAACGCATCGCAGCAGGTGGATCACCGTCCATACTCCCGTTATTCCCGTGCATTTCGATCAGTACTTCCCGCAACTTCCAGTCTTGGCTCATGCGGACCATCGCTTCATAAATACTGCTGTCACCATGAGGATGATAATTCCCCATGATATTTCCGACAGATTTTGCTGATTTACGGAATCCTTTGTCATACGTATTGCCATCTTTGTTCATAGCGAATAATATCCGGCGTTGCACTGGCTTCAATCCATCACGGATATCAGGCAGTGCACGTTCTTGGATAATATATTTGGAATAACGTCCGAAGCGGTCACCCATCACTTCTTCTAAAGTTAATTCTTGTACTTCTTGTCGATTTTCCATCAGGTGACCTCCTATTCTACTTCAAATAACTGATTGTTTTCATTTTTATCTGCTCGTTCTTCATCTAATAAATCATTAGAAACTGAAGGAGAGATTTCAGTATCCTCTTTTTTATCTAAGATACTGCCATCTTCTTCGAGCGTAAATTGCACGTGATTTTCGATCCATTTTCTTCGAGGTTCTACTTTGTCACCCATCAGTGTGGTTACTCGACGTTCAGCTTGCGCAGCATCATCGATACGGACGCGGATCAACGTACGGGAAGTTGGATCCATCGTTGTTTCCCACAATTGTTCCGCATTCATTTCTCCAAGTCCTTTATACCGCTGCAGCATATATCCTTTGCCGACTTTTTTAATCATTGCTGCCAATTCGTCATCTGTCCACGCATATTCAATGACTTGTTTCTTCCCTTGTCCTTTGGATACTTTATATAAAGGCGGTAACGCGATATATACTTTCCCAGCTTCAATCAGCGGTTTCATATAGCGATAAAAGAAAGTAAGCAGCAATACTTGAATATGGGCGCCGTCTGTATCCGCATCGGTCATGATGATTACTTTGTCGTAATTACAGTCTTCGATAGAAAACTCAGGACCGACTCCTGCACCAATCGTATAGATCATCGTATTGATTTCTTCATTTTTCAAGATATCTTGCATTTTAGCTTTTTCGGTATTGATGACTTTTCCTCGTAAAGGTAGAATTGCTTGGAACTTTCTGTCTCTTCCTTGTTTAGCAGATCCGCCAGCAGAATCCCCTTCGACTAAATACAATTCATTTTTCTTAGGGTTTCGGGATTGTGCGGGTGTCAATTTTCCTGAAAGAAGAGATTCGCCTTTTTTACGCTTCTTCCCATTTCGGCTTTCTTCTCTGGCTTTACGTGCTGCTTCTCTCGCTTCTCTGGCTTTGATTGCTTTACGGACCAACATCTGGCTCATTTCGCTATTTTCCTGCAAATAAAAGCCCATTTGTTCACTGATGACGTTATCTACTACGGTACGAGCAACTGGCGTACCAAGTTTTTCTTTTGTTTGCCCTTCAAATTGCAGAAGATTTTCAGGTACACGGATAGAAAGTACAGCAGCTAACCCTTCTCTGAAATCACTACCTTCCAGATTCTTGTCCCGTTCTTTCAGCAAACCAACTTTTCTCGCATATTCGTTATAAGATTTCGTCATAGCCGCTTTCATACCAGCTTCATGGGTTCCCCCATCTTTTGTCCGAACGTTATTGACAAAAGATAAGACATTTTCTGAATACCCGTCATTGTATTGATAAGCGACCTCTACTTCGATACCTTCTTTTTCTCCTGAAAAATAAACAACTGGTGTCAATGTATCTTTTTCTTCATTCAGATAATCAACAAATTCTTTGATTCCTTCTTCGTAATGAAAAATTTCCTTGACTGGTTCTTCTCCACGAAGATCAGAAAGAGAGATTTTAACGCCTTTTAGAAGAAAGGCAGATTCTCTTAACCGTTCGGCTAAAATTTCATATGAAAATTTCGTTGTACTGAATATTGTATCGTCTGGTAAAAAATGGACAGTCGTCCCGTTTGCTTTTTTTGTTTTTCCTATCTTTTTCAACGTACCGTCAGGTTTACCGCCGTTTTTAAATTTCTGCTGATACTCTACGCCATCTCTAACGATCGTTACAGTTAGCCATTTCGATAAGGCATTTACCACACTGGCTCCTACACCGTGCAGTCCACCAGAAGTTTTGTACCCTCCTTGACCAAACTTTCCGCCAGCATGCAGCACAGTAAAAATCACTTCAACTGTTGGTATTCCGGAAGCATGCATTCCTACAGGCATCCCACGTCCGCTATCTGCAACAGTTATACTATTGTCTTCATGGATGGTCACATCAATCTCACTGCCATAACCTGATAATGCTTCGTCAACTGCATTATCGACGATTTCATAGACTAAATGATGCAAGCCTCGGCTGTCAGTGGATCCAATGTACATCCCTGGTCTTTTTCTAACTGCCTCTAATCCTTCCAATACTTGGATGGACGAGTCATTGTATTCGTTGTTTACTTTTTTTGCCAAGGCAAACGCTCCTTCAATAATACTTTGCGGCAAAACCGCACCACGATTATCATACTAGAAAAGGTCGTGAAAAAAAAGAGGGTAGACGAGAAATCAATTTTAATTATCTCCTAACCGCTTTTTCGACATTCCCCTCTATCGATCATCTCTTCTTTGTGGTCATTTTTATTTTTGGTTTTCTTTCAACTTACCAAGTTCAATCTTAATACAACGATCCATCACGATATCTGTGCGTCCTGCTTTTCTTAGCATCTCAGCTGCTTCTTTGTTTTCAATCCCTAATTGTGCCCAGAACACTTTAGCATCAGTTTTCAAAAAATCATCTGCTACTTCAGGTAAAAATTCACTCCGTCTAAATACATCTACGATATCGATTGGATCATCGATTTCTGTCAAATTCGCATAGACTTTCTCGCCTAGAATTTCTTCACCAGCCAATAATGGATTTACTGGTATGATTTTATATCCATTGTCTTGCAATACCTGTGCAACCATGTAACTTGTTCGTTCTGGTTTATTGCTCAAGCCTACGACGGCAATATTTTTTGCTTCTTCCAAATAGTTGAAAATCGTTTCTTGTGTTGGATTTTTTACAGACATTTCTGCCACCCCTTGCTTTTCTTTTTATTCCATCTATTATACTTGTATCTTTCATTTTTTCAATTGTTCCTGTTACCTATTCATGCTAAAATAAAGGATAGTTTTCAACTTGAAAGAGGGTAAAAAATGAAATTGATCTTATTACTTATTTTAGCATATCTTTTAGGTTCTATTCCTTCCGGTGTCTGGATTGGCAAATTGTTTTTCAAAAAAGATATCCGACAACATGGGAGCGGTAATACTGGAACGACCAATACATTTCGTGTATTAGGCAAAACAGCCGGGATTGTTGTCCTGCTTATGGATATTTTAAAAGGTACATTGGCTACTTGTTTGCCGATGATCTTCCACCTTTCTGGGATTAACCCTCTTTGGTTTGGGGTATGCGCCATTCTTGGCCATACATTTCCGATTTTTGCTGGGTTCAAAGGAGGAAAAGCTGTTGCGACAAGTGCAGGAATGCTTTTAGGATTTAATCCTGTATTTTTTGTTTATTCTTGTATCATCTTTATCGTTAGTTTATTTTGTACAAGTATGGTGAGTTTGAGCAGTATGATCAGTGCAGTATTGATCACTTTATCTACGATCGTCCTTCCTTATGTAGCTCCTGTGATTTTGGCTAAGCCCAATTGGTTACTGACGATCATTGCCTTTTTAGTTTCTTCCTTTATCTTTTATCGGCATAAAGACAATATCAAGCGTATCAGAAACCATACAGAAAGTCGAATCCCGTTTGGTTTGAATAGCAGCAAGAAAAAATCCTGATACTTTTTCATTCCAAAGAGATAAAACGGGAGTGTGACAAATCGATGTCACACTCCCTTATTACTTACAGGATAGCTTTTTTACACACCTTGGTAAACGGTGTTCCCTGCTAACTTATCGGTCACAACCTCTTACTTCACTGTGATGGAATATTTTGTCTTGAAGATTTCATGGGCACCTAGTTGATTGATCCCTACTTTTTCCATCAAGTTTCCACTACTGTTCACCGTGTCAGCGATTCCGCACCACGGTTCGATACAAACGAAAGGCGCTTCTTTTGGATAAGGAGACCAGATCCCTACATAAGGCATATCTTTATAGCTTAAAGTTACGCTATGGGAAGATTTTTCACTTCGAATGGCGTACGCATTTAGACCCCTTGTTTCAAAAACCAAGGCATCTTGCTCAAAAAGTTCACGATTCAAAGCCAGATTCGTATTTGTCTGACCTAACGTCTTTTGATCCATATCGATGAATGGGCCTTTCAATGGTAGGCGTAATCTTGATTTCAATGGAGAAAATGCCAGATAGAAATCTTCAAATGACAATCCTTCTTCAAGAGGTACATTGAAAGCAGGATGTCCACCGATAGAAAAGAACATTTCTTTTTCACCGGTATTTGCCACTTGATAATGAACCGTGATGCCGTCTCCTCCTAATTCATAGCTGATCACTAATTCAAAATCAAATGGATACTTTTCTAATGTCTCCGGCGTACTCCTTAAGATGAAACTAGCCATTTCTTGTCCATGTTCAATGACTTCAAAATCCATATCCCGAGCAAATCCGTGTTGCCCCATTTGATATGTTTTCCCTTGATAAACATACTGATCATCTTTTAAACGTCCAACAAAAGGGAATAAAACCGGTGCATGTCTGCCCCAATACGCTGGATCACCTTGCCAGATATACTCTAAACCATGTTCTTTTGATTTCAGACTGATCAATTCCGCACCGTGTTCAGCGATTTCGGCGATCAGCTGGTCATTTTGAATAATAACAGTCATTGCCATTCCTCCAACTTCGACTTACTTTTTAAAATGGGAAGGCTGGAACAAACATTTCTATCTGCCCCAGTCCCCTTACTTCTAATAACTGTGTTTTGCTAACTCGTCTTTAAAACGGGAATTCAATACTTTTAAATAAGTTCCCTTCATGCCTAACGAACGAGATTCAATGATTCCAGCTGATTCCAATTTTCGTAAAGCATTGACGATCACAGAACGAGTGATGCCGATACTATCGGCAATATTAGAAGCAGTCAGACGACCTTCATCTCCATCCAATGCTTCAAAGATAGCTTGTACAGCCTTCAATTCGCTATAAGATAATGTGTTGATTGCCATTTGGACAGCCGTTGCACTCCGTACATCTGCTTCGATGCTTCGAGACTTCTGATAAAGGATCTGCATACCGACAACCGTAGCTCCATATTCTGCTAAGACTAGATCGTCATCTGCAAACGATTGTTCCATACGAGATAAGATAATCGTACCCAAACGTTCGCCAGCTCCAAAGATCGGAACGACAGTCGTCAGACCAAATGGATATTTCTCTCTTGACTCTACCGGAAATGCAGTAATATCACTAGTAATTGGGATATTAGCTTCAGTTTTCATCAACTGTGCCACTGTATCAGTATAAGATTCAGGAAATTGTTTCTCAACAAACATTGTTTTGATTCGTTCATTGTTCACATCGTGACGTTCATTATAACCTAGTAATACTCCGTCACTTCCTATGATATAGGTGTTGCTGTCAAGAATACCACCTAGTGTGACAGCCATTTTATCGTAAGGCAAATCTGCTTGCATGTCAAAAGTATTCTTTTGCTGCAAAAGTGTGTTTATCTTGCGGGTTTTCGTTAGCAAGTCTGTCATTGTCGTCCTCCGATTTTTTATAAAATATAGCGACTTAAATCTTCATTTGCCGCAATTGAGCCAAGTTTGTCATCCACATATGCTTCTGTGATCGTTATTTCTCCCATTTGCATATCTGGTGCTTCAAATAATAGATCTTCTAGTAGTTTTTCC
This sequence comes from Enterococcus sp. E4-150, assembly GCF_035726465.1. Lineage (NCBI taxonomy): Bacteria > Bacillati > Bacillota > Bacilli > Lactobacillales > Enterococcaceae > Enterococcus > Enterococcus sp. E4-150. Next base: position 20,048 of record NZ_JAPRGK010000008.1, read on the forward strand.
AAAATGGTATGCAGTCTGCGTGCGCCGATATTATCTGTGTCACGGTTGACATCGAAAGCGATTTGAGCGATCCGTTCAATTGCTTCTTTTGTAAACGTAACTGACACATTTTCTGTACCAATCAATGCTACATATTGTTTTATTAAAGCATTATTCGGTTCAGTCAGAATTTTCACAAAATCTTCAGCTGTCAAATCATCTAATTCTACCCGTATTGGGAAACGCCCTTGGAGTTCTGGAATCAAATCACTCGGTTTAGATAAATGGAACGCTCCTGAAGCAATGAATAAGACATGATCTGTTTGGATGATCCCGTATTTTGTATTTACTTGTGAACCTTCGACAATTGGCAATATGTCTCTTTGAACGCCTTCTCTGGATACTTCTCCAGATTGCTGTGATTTAGAAGTGATCTTATCGATTTCATCGATAAAAATAATTCCACTTTCTTCCGCTAATTTGATTGCCTCACTATGGATATCAGCATCCTTGACTAATTTTGCTGATTCTTCCTTGATCAATAACTCTAAAGCTTCTTTGACTGTTACCGTCCGTTCCACTTTTTTCTTCGGTGTCAAAGCACCTAGAGTTTCATTTAGGTCGATCCCCATTTGCTCCAATCCATTGTTCATCATTGGTGCAGGTTTCTTTTGGTCTTCAACTTCAATGGTTACTTCACGACTATCCAGTAAACCCTTTTGTAGTTGTTCCAAGACTGTACGGCGATTGATTCGAATATCTTCTGTCACTTCTTCTTGCGGTTCAGCTGTATTTTGCTGACTAGCATTAAAAAGATTCATCATTTGTTCAAATTGATTAGTGGATTGTTTCTGTTCTTTTTTTATACCAGGTACCAAGATTTTTACCAAACGTTTTTCTGCATTTTTTTTAGCACTTGTGTATACACGGCTGTACTGCTCTTTTTCTACGATTTGGATCGCATTTTCTACTAAATCCCGAACCATTGATTCTACATCTCTTCCGACATAACCGACTTCAGTAAATTTTGTTGCTTCGACTTTGACAAATGGTGCATTGACGATTTTTGCCAAACGTCGTGCGATTTCTGTTTTACCGACCCCTGTAGGTCCGATCATCAGCATATTTTTTGGTGTAATATCTTGTTGCATTTTTTCATCTAACTGCAAACGGCGATAGCGGTTACGCAAAGCAACGGCAACAGATTTTTTTGCTGCGTGCTGTCCTACGATATATTCATCTAATTCACTTACGATTTGTCTTGGTGTTTGTTTTAATTCATACATATCTACTCACCTCTTACAGTTCTTCTACGATAATATTATGATTAGTAAAGATACAGATATCTGCGGCAATATTTAACGCATTTTCTGCAATTTCTTTCGCACTCATGTCGTTTTGAGCATAGTTTTTCATTGCTCGGGCTGCAGCCAACGCAAAATTCCCTCCTGATCCGATAGCTAAGATACCATCATCTGGTGTGATAACTTCTCCTGTACCTGAAACAAGAAGCATTTCTTTATCATTCATTACGATCAGCATCGCTTCAAGTTTTTGCATAGATTGCTGTGTCCGCCATTCTTGAGCTAATTCGACAGCTGCGCGTTGTAGATTCCCGTTATATTCGTTTAGTTTGCCTTCAAATTTTTCTTCTAAAGTAAACGCATCTGCAACACTTCCGGCGAAACCTACAACAACTTCTCCATTGTAGATACGTCGTACTTTCTTTGCAGTGCCTTTCATGACAACAGATTCACCCATTGTTACTTGGCCATCTCCAGCCATAGCAAATTTCCCGTCTTTTTCGACGGCACAGATAGTGGTTGAATGAAATGGTGATTCGACCATGTTTGTTTCCTCCTAAATTTGTTCTTTTCCTTATTTTTACGCTCTTGGATGGAAAGAACGATAGTTTTTTTGTAAACTTTCTTTTGTTACATGGGCATAGATTTGGGTAGTCGATAAATTGGCATGTCCTAGCAATTCTTGGACTGTCCGCAAATCTGCCCCATTATTTAATAAATGAGTAGCAAATGTATGGCGCAGCATGTGAGGATGGATATCACTATCCAAACTGCTTTTTTTGATCATTTGATTCAAGACATATTCAATTCCAGTAGGCGTGATTGGTTTTCCATGATGATTCACAAAAACGATATCATGCTCTTCGTGATATTTTGTCATCAATACCTGGCGGCCTTTCCTGAAATATTCTTGCAGAGCATCTTGAGCAAAAGAACCTAGAGGAGCATATCTCTCTTTGTTCCCTTTACCATGGATCAACATGACCTCTGAATCAAAATCAATGTCTGATACTGACAAACTGCTACACTCACTTAAACGGATGCCTGATCCATAAAGGACTTCCAGTAAAGCGCGGTTCCTCAAATCCAAAGGACTATCTCCTGCTACGCTGTCAAAAAGTGCTTGCATTTCATTTTCATAAAAAAAACGTGGCAGTCTCAAATTTTTCTTTTTGAGATGAACGTAAGAAAATGGATTTTCTTTTATCACTTCTTCTTTGAGAAGATACTGATAAAACGAACGTAGGCTGGCTATCTTGCGACTGATAGAATTTCTGCTATAGCTAGGACGATGATCAGCTAATGCACTCAAATAGACACGAACCGTAAAATATTCCGCCTTCAGCAGATCAGCGTCTCCAGATTCCTCCAAAAAATGTTTGAAATGGAGAATGTCTTCTTCATATGCTTCTTTCGTTTTTTCTGAATATCCTCTTTCGACAATCAAATAACGCAAAAATTTTTGTTCCCACGTGGCTTCTGTCATTTTCTCACCTTCCTTTTGTCCCAGAGAATAATTTAGCACAGCGTTTATAAAAAGACAAATAAATTGTCAGAATTTAACCAATATTTCTAAGTTTGTTCACAATTGGCGCAATTTCTCACATTTTGTTTGAGAAATTCTTAAGAAAAACGCAAGAAAAAGAGCGAGACTATCCGTCTCACCCTCTTCATGGAGTTTCCTTACTCATTTGGGACTGCAGTTTTTTCTAATTCTGTTTTTATTGCCTCATTAGCTTTTAAAGCTCGTTGTGCAATTGCTTCATATCTTGCTTTTTTGTCTCGAATGCGCTCTGGCAGTTCAGGAAACAGACCATAGTTGGCATTCATCGGTTGGAAATGTTTTCCTTCCGCGTGAGTAATGTAGTAAGCCATACTTCCAATAGCTGTTTCTTGTGGAAACTCGACTGGTTCCATTTCTTTTGCTAAGCGTGCGGCGTTGATTCCAGCAAGTAGTCCGCTCGCTGCACTTTCAACATAGCCTTCTACACCAGTCATCTGACCTGCAAAGAACAGATCTTCGCGTTTCGTTGATTGGTAAGTCGGTTTCAGCAATTCTGGCGAATTCATAAAGCTGTTTCGGTGCATCACACCATAGCGAACGAATTCAGCATTTTCCAACCCAGGAATCATCCGGAAAACACGTTTTTGCTCGCCCCATTTCAAGTGAGTCTGAAAGCCCACGATGTTGTATAAAGAAGCTGCAGCATTGTCTTGACGCAGCTGGATAACAGCATAAGGACGTTTGCCAGTTTTAGGATCTTCCAATCCAACTGGTTTCATAGGTCCGAAAAGCATCGTTTTGAATCCTCGCTGTGCCATTACTTCAATTGGCATACATCCTTCAAAATATTTTTCTTTCTCAAAAGATTTAAGTTCTGCCACTTCGGCATTGATTAGTGCCTCATGGAAAGCTTTGAATTCCTCTTCTGTCATCGGACAGTTCAAGTAAGCTGCTTCTCCTTTGTCATAGCGGGACTTCAAATATACTTTATCCATATCGATCGTAGCTTTGTCTACGATTGGTGCAGCTGCATCATAGAAATAAAAACCATCTGAACCATTGAATGCTTTGATGCTTTCTGCTAATGGATGAGAAGTCAAAGGTCCTGTTGCTACTACGGTGATTCCTTCCGGTATTTCAGTAATTTCTTCGTTTATCACTGTTACTAATGGATGCTCTTTGACTTTTCGGGTAATTGTTTCAGAAAAAGAATCGCGGTCAACAGCTAAAGCACCACCAGCTGGCACTGCTGTTTCATCTGCCGAAGTGATTACTACCGAATTCAATCGGCGCATTTCTTCTTTCAATAACCCTACTGCATTAGCCAAACTGTTTCCTCTTAATGAATTGGAACATACTAGTTCAGCAAAATTACTTGTGTGATGCGCCTCAGTCGATTTGACTGGACGCATTTCATATAAACGGACAGGGACTCCTGCTTGTGCGATCTGCCAAGCAGCTTCACTTCCGGCAAGCCCTGCTCCAACAACATTTACCATTTTCAATGAAAGAACCTCTTTTCTATTATTTTTGGATGTCTTCTTCGTAATCTCCATTTACACAGACTACTTGTTTACCGCCTTTGACTTTCTTCTCGACCAGATATCCGTCACATTTTGGACAATTTCTGCCCACTGGTTTATCCCAAGAAGTGAATTCACATTCTGGGAAACGGGAACAACCATAGAATAGTCTGTTTTTCTTAGATTTTCGTTCAATGACTTGTCCTTCATGACATACTGGGCAAGTCACACCGATTTCTTTTACGATTGGTTTCGTATTCCGACAATCAGGAAAATTACTGCAAGCATAAAACTTCCCATATTTCCCTAATTTTATCACCATCGGATGTCCACAGACATCACAATCGAATCCTGCTGGTTCATCTTTGATTTGAATTTTTTCGATTTTTTCTTCCGCATTCGTCAGTTCTTTTTCAAACGGTTTATAGAAACGATCAACCACTTTGACCCACGCTTCCGTGCCTTCTTCAATTTTATCCAAATCTCCTTCCATTTCTGCTGTGAAATGGATATCGACGATTTGAGGGAAGAATTCACAGATCAGTGAATTGACAATTTCTCCTAGTTCAGTCGGCTCAAATCTTTTTTGTGTCAATTTTACATAGTAGCGTCTTTGGATCGTATCAAGTGTTGGTGCATAAGTGGAAGGTCGCCCTACCCCGTTTTCTTCTAGTGCACGAATCAACGTAGCCTCACTAAAACGTGCTGGTGGTTGAGTAAAATGTTGTTTTGGTTCAATATCAACAGATTGGACTACATCGCCTTCTTCAAGTTCTGGAAGAATATTTTCTTTCTCTTCTTTGCCGTCATCTCTACCTTCCACATACACTTGCATGAATCCTTTGAATTTGATTTTTGAACCGTTCGCAATGAAGATGACACCATTTTGTTCTAATGTCACTTTCATTGTATCTAAAATAGCTGGTGTCATCTGACTAGCCACAAAACGTGACCAGATCAATGTATAAAGTTTCAATTGATCTTTATCTAAATATTGTTTGAGTTCATCTGGTGTACGAAGCACACTCGTTGGACGCACAGCTTCATGGGCATCTTGTGCGCCTTGAGCATTTTTGATCTTTCGGTGATCATGTCTAGAAAATTCTTTTCCATACGTATCTTCAATAAATGCTGCGGCCTCTGCTTTTGCTGTATCGGCAATCCGGGTAGAATCAGTACGCATGTATGTAATCAAGCCGACTGTTCCTTGTTTACCCAAAGTGATTCCTTCATATAATTGCTGTGCTACCATCATGGTTTTTCTTGTTCGAAAGTTTAACTTACGGGCAGCTTCTTGTTGCAGGCTACTTGTAGTGAAAGGATTCGCAGGGTTTCTTTTGCGCTCTTTCTTTTCTACTTTTTTAACTTCGAAGTCTGTTCCATCAATTCTAGCAGTGACTTCTTTTACACTTTGTGCATCTGGTAATTTCTTTTTCTTACCGTCGATTCCCCAGAAATTTGCTTTGAATTTCTTACGAGCTTTTTTAAAATTACCGTCGATGCTCCAATATTCTTCTGGAACAAATTCTCGGATCTCTTTTTCACGGTCAATAATAATTTTTAAAGCGACAGATTGGACACGTCCTGCACTTAACCCTTTCTTGACCTTACGCCAGAGAATAGGACTGATCGAATAACCAACGATTCTGTCTAAGGTACGACGAGCTTGCTGTGCATCTACTAAATCTACATCGATCGTTCTTGGTTCCTTAAAAGCTGCTTTGACTGCGTCTTTTGTGATTTCATTGAAGACCACCCGATTTTTTTCTTTCAGATCCAACCCAAGTAGGTACGCTAAATGCCAAGCAATCGCTTCTCCTTCTCTATCCGGGTCACTTGCCAAGTAAACTTTTTGAGCTTTTTTTGCTGCGGCTTTAAGGCTTTTGATGACATCGCCTTTTCCGCGTATAGAAATATAATGGGGTTCATAATTGTTTTCAAAATCGATACCCATTTTACTTTTCGGTAAATCTCTTATATGGCCAACACTGGCCATTACTTTATAGTTTCGTCCAAGATATTTCTCAATTGTCTTGGCTTTTGCAGGTGATTCTACAATCACTAAATATTTATACGCCATTACTGAATGGACTCCTTTCCATTGTCGTGTTCCTACTATATAAAAGAGGATTCATACAAATCGTAGCTAATCATATCCATTCAGAAAACGTTTGTCAAGAAAAGCAAATGAAAAGTATGGTGTTATTCTTTAAATTCTGCCAAGATATCTTCACCCGAAACCGTGCAAACTGCACCGTCTTGGATCAAATGATGACATCCGGTAGAATGTTCTGTTAAAATATTTCCTGGAACAGAAAAAACTGTTCTTCCAAGATCCAATGCTTGCTGTGCTGTTATCAGAGAGCCGCTTTTTTTCTTGGCTTCAAAGACACATGTTCCTTTAGACAAAGCTGCGATAATCCGATTTCTCATTGGAAAACGATGCTTTTTCGGGCCGGATTGAGGAGGATATTCACTCAAAAGAAGATGATCATTTGCAATCACCTCTTGCAAGTCACGATTTTCAGCAGGATAGACTTGCTCTATCCCTGTTCCAATGACTGCGATTGTCCGTCCACCATGAGAGATTGCTGCTTGGTGACCGTATGTATCTATCCCTTTCGCGCAGCCACTGACGATCACATATCCAGCTTCTACCACTGGTTTTAGTAAATAATAAACTGTTTTTTTGGCTAAAGCAGAAGTGTGTCTTCCACCAACAACGCTTAACATGTTACAAGAAAGTAAAGATAGATCACCATTATAAAACAGTACAATTGGCGGATAGGTCAAGTGAAGCAGCTGAGGGGGATATTTGGGATCAAAGCAAGTGATAAACGACTGTTTCGATTGGATTTTGCCCCAGTTAGCGTGAATTTCCTGCCAACTTTTGCGAAACAGCTCCCGATGTGTGGTTATTTTACCTATCTTAATGATGTCTTCAAATCCGATTTCTTTATAAGGATACTGCATCATCCAGTTAGCAAGTGCCCATTTTCCTTGACTACTGATTCCTTTTGTATAAGCAAGTTTCAATAAATTCTCTTCTATTTGATACATCATAAAACCGCCTTTCGTCTCTCTTTCTAATAAGATACGTAAAAGCGGCTGTTTTTTATTATAAATATTTTTTTACAGGTGCAAAACTTTTACGATGGATTGGCGTAATTCCTTGTCGTTCAAGTCCTTCTAAGTGTTCCTTTGTTCCATAACCTGCATTATGCGAGAAACCATATCCAGGATAAAGCACGTCATATTCTTTCATCAATTGGTCTCGATATACTTTAGCAATGATACTTGCAGCAGCAATCGACACAGATCGTGCATCCCCTTTGATTATTTTTTCCTGCTGGATAGGCAAATCCAAGGTCATCGCATCGATCAATAAATAGCTTGGTACAATGGACAATTTTTCTACTGCTTGGAACATCGCTAATTTACTTGCTTCATAAATATTCACATCATCGATTGTCTGCTGATCAACGATCCCGATCCCGATTGCCAGGGCTTTTTCTTGAACTTGTTGATAAAGAAGTTCTCGCTTTTTCTCTGATAATTGTTTGGAGTCATTCAGCCCTAATATGATCTCATTTTTCGGCAAGATAACTGCAGCTGCCACGACAGGTCCAGCTAATGGTCCTCTTCCTACTTCATCAATGCCGGCAATCCATTGGTGACCTTGTGCGTACCCTTGCTTTTCAAAACAAAACATTTCTTCATATTTTTCCTTAATTAATGCTTCCTTTTTCAATCGTCGTTCAAAAGAAGCCAGTGCTTGCTGCACGCCTTTGCGTGGATCATTTCTTAATGATTCTAGTGTAGGATCATCTATTCTCTGTATGCTTTTCAATCGTTCTTTGATACTTTGGATGGATTCAGTCATCACTTTTTTGCTCCATTTCTTCGCAACGATCCAGTGTGTATCGTCCAAGTTTTCCTTGGCGAATATCATGCACGACTAATTCGCTGCCGCGATCATAGTCTTCTTTATACCCACGTTTTGCTGTAATATCCATCAGTAATTCCGGTGCCAATTTTTCTTCTTGCTCGATTGATAAACCGTAACGATCGCTGATTCTTCCTGAATAATATCGGGCAAAAAAGTCTAATCCGTAAATCGCTAAATCATCTAAATGGACAAGCTGGTCTTTGATCGCGCCTGTCAGCGCTAGTTTTTTGCCGATTTCTTCATCTTCAAATTTGGGCCATAAAATCCCTGGTGTGTCTAACAATTCCAACTCATTACCTAAACGAAGCCACTGCTGACCTTTTGTTACGCCAGGCTTATTTCCTGTCTGTGCAATTTTCTTGCCTACTAGTCGATTCATCAACGTAGATTTCCCAACATTTGGAATACCTAAGACCATTGCCCGAATAGCGCGAGGCTTGATCCCCCGAGCAGCATCTCTTGCCCGTTTTTCTTTCAATGCTTCTTCAGCCGCAGCTACTAGACCTTTAATTCCTTTACTTTCTTGTGCCGTGATAGCTAATGCAAGATGTCCTTGTTTACGAAAATATTCTTGCCACAGCTTTGTCTGTTGTGGATCTGCCAGATCCGCTTTATTCAATAAAACAAGGCGAGGTTTTTGCTGAATGATCTGATCTAGCATTGGATTACGAGAAGATAAAGGTAATCGTGCGTCTACCAATTCAAATACGATGTCCACATATTTCATTTTTTCAGAAACTTCTCGTCGGGCTTTTGCCATATGTCCCGGAAACCATTGGATGGTCATTGTTCTCTCCATTCCTTTCATACCGGAATATTCCCCGGCTTTACTTGTTTTTTTTCTTTTTCAATATAAATTCACTTTTTTATTATAAAGAAATTCCATCTATTAGTTAAGTGAAAGTGAACCAGTCCTCATTCTATCACATCTTCACTTTTTTGATGATGTAAATTTTTATTTTGGTTTCTATATATGAATCTAAATTTTTGACAGCGTTTCCTAAACAAGAGATGATAGACGAACAAAACAGAAAGGAGACGAAACAAATGAATAGTATGGTTTTTGTTAATTTTCCTATTGCTGATGTCAATCGTTCCGTTGCTTTTTATGAAAAGCTGGGTTTTAAAAAAAATGAAGAATTTTCTACTGAAGAAGCTGGTTCAATGGTATGGGATGACACTTTTTGGGTAATGCTTCTCTCTCATGATTTTTATAAAAAATTTATAAAAGATAAAGAAATAGCTGATAATAAAAAAACAAGTGGTGCTTTGATTTCGTTTAGTGTTGAAAACGCGGATGAAGTAAAAAAATTTGCTCAAATTGCAAAAGAAAATGGTGGTACTTTCCACGAAGTAGATATGGGAATGCCTGAAGAAGAAATGTTTTCATTAGAAGTCCAAGATCTAGACGGAAATACATTAGAACCCGTATGGATGAAGATGTAAGCAGATAACTAATCTGACGTTTTTTATAACAAAAAAACAAAGGCGGATGATACGATAAGTATTCTCCGCCTCTATTTTTTTCATTCGTACAATCTCTTTTTTACAGTTTATAAAAGCAGTCTTCTCACCCTTTTTTTAATTGTTAGATGCCAGTGTATGTAAATCACCAATGTGTCATGACACATTGGTGATTTTATGGTATCCTTTTATTATTAACTGACAAAGGAGAGAATATTTTGAACACTTTGATTGCAAAAAACGTTTTTAGATTGCCCGAAATGAATGCAAGTTTGTTATCGACCTCTGCTCTTTTATTAGCCCTTGATGTCATCTTATACAAGATAGCGATTGGTCCTGCTTATTTTCAAATCACATTCGGATTTTTAAGTATGGCGCTTATGGGTTATCTATATGGACCGATCTGGGCTGGTTTGCTTGAAATGTTGTCGAACACTTTAAATTTCACGATATTTGGTTCAGGAACGTTTCAAGCTGCTTTTCTTATCACGGCTTTCCTTGGTGGATTTATTAATGGCTTATTTTTATATCATAAAAAGATAAACCTGCCTTCCGTCATCGCTGCCCAATTATTGATTATGATCCCAGTCAGCCTTTTTATCAATTCTTGGCTGATGTCTGTTTTGTTTGGTGCAGATTTCAAAGTGATTTTTCTAGGTAGAGTCATCAGGAATATGATCCAAATCCCTATTCAAATAATGGTTGTTTATTCATTTATCAAAACTTTAGAGGCTAGAAAAGTGTTTAAACGAGCTGTTTGATTTTACGTACTAAGGTAGTAAACTGATTTTGGATTAAACAATAAAGCGTGCAGTCTCAACAGACTGCACGCTTTATTGTTTCTCACTGGATCCATTTTATTTCATCAAGTGGATAATAGACAAATCTTGCTTTACCTAGAATATCAGTTTTATTGATCGTGCCAAACGAACGACTATCTTTTGAAACTCTTCGATTATCTCCAAGTACAAAATAATTATCTTCCGGAAGCTTGGATTGTCCCGTTAGCTCTTGTAGTGTAAAGTCCGTCGTATAGGATGCATTTGCATGATCTGATTTCAGGTTTTTAGTTAGATAAGGCTCCTTCACTACTTTTCCATTGATCTTCAATTGATCATTTTGGTAGCTAACATTTTCTCCTGGAAGCCCAATTACTCGTTTGATATAAATCGTCCCATCTGCTAATTGAAAAACAACAATATCAAATCGTCTGATCTCCGAAAATTTTTCCATCACAACCATGTCGCCTTGTTTCAAGACATTTTCCATTGAATTGCCTTCTACTGGTACAGGGATGAACAAAAATCCCCGCAACATGAACGAAAGGAATACAGAAACAAGTAAGTATTTGAATATAAGCCAGAAGCGATTAATATAGCGTTGTTTTTTTGTCAATCTCTATCAATCCATCCCTCGTTTTTTCATTCTTTCTTTATTATAAGAAAAATATCAAAAAAATGCGACTAGATAGCTGAAATAAAAATAAATCTTTCTATCAAACTGTTGGACAAAAAGCGCTTGGATCATAAATGGAAAGCCAATTTTTATAAGTCATGATTGTTCTCTAAATATTTTTCCCAGGCTTCGTCAAAAATATCCATGGATGGCAAATAGTCGACATTCAATTCTAGATAACTAGAAATTTCTTCGTAGCTAGAGCTGTGCTTAGGGAATTGGATATCTTTACCGGCTTCTGTAGCAAAAATAGATAAAGTATCGTGTACACCACCGCCTCGCAGTGTCATTAAATAGTGAAAAAAGCTTCGATTCACCCTTCGTTCCTCCAATTTTCTTCAATAAAGGCAGCCCGGCGTGCATGGTTTCTTTTAAAATTTTCAGGATGCTTTTTATAATACTCTTGATGGTCTTCTTCTGCTAGATAAAATGGTTGGGCTGGTTCGATTTTCGTAACGATTGGCTGTTCGAAACGTCCACTTTCAGCTAATTGTTTCTTACTTTTTTCAGCAATGATCCGTTGTTCTTCTGTCAAATAAAAGATGACCGGACGGTAATTGTCGCCGCGATCCTCAAATTGTCCAAAAGCATCAGTCGGATCCGTTTGCTGCCAGTAAAGTTCTACTAACAGTTCATATGAAATCAATGTTGGATCATAGATAATCTCCACTGCTTCCGTATGTCCAGTCGTTTGGCTTTTTACTTGTTCATAAGTTGGATCTGGTACGTGTCCTCCAGTATATCCTGACATCACTGTATGAATACCAGGAAGCGTATCGAAAGGTTGGATCATGCACCAGAAGCAGCCTCCTGCAAATATTGCTCGTTCCATTATTATTCCTCCTCTAATACTATTCATTTGATTTTTTTGTTCTCTTTTGTTTTGCTTTCAGTACTGCTGTTGCTAGTTTTGTTTGTATTTGAGTTGTTTGAAGCATCAGAGGTATCTTTTGGCAAATATAGACTAAATCGAATGTCATCATTTACTAAGTCGATTTTATCTGCTTTAATATACATCCCGTTTTGCATCCGGAATTGATCCAATCTAAGCATGATAGTCAAATCATCTGTATTAACTTCGATCCAATCTGGCAATTTATAGTTTCTCTTGATCATATTCATCACATCTTTAATTGGCAAACTTAATGTTCCAATAGAAAGACTTCTAGCTTTTAGTTGGACATTTCCGTTTTCCATCACATACGGATCAAAATATAAATAGAAATCGATAGGAAAACCTAGTACTTCGAAAGTGCCATTGAGTAGTGCTTCATTTTCCAAATAAAATTTATATTCAATATCACTATCTTTTTGATACTCACTAAGGAAAAAGCTGATGATTTGATTGACTTTTTCTTTATTTGAATTGATCGTTAAGACAGGATCTCCTTGTCTTTCCGTAAGAGCTGGTATTTCTGGGAGTTCTGGTTCCCGATTAGCAAAAATACGGCTGCCTAAAAATACGGTCGAACCAAGTACTACCCCAAGAAGGATAAGGAAGGCGAATTTCCAGTAATTTGTTTTCTTTGTTTTGTTTGAAGATACGTCAGATCTTGTTTTCATGTTTATTGATCATCCTCCTTCTCTAGCCATTGGTTTTGTGTCTCGATCAGCTGATCTCTCACTGCATTTGCCATCAATTGATAACCTAAATTATTTGGATGGAAATGATCTTCTTCATAGAGCACATTATTTTTGATGCCATTTAGATTTTCTGTCGTGCTAGTTGTTTGATCTGTTCCTTCTTCTGTGACACCTACTTCCTGATTAAATCCTTGATAAAGCAAATCATTGATTGGGATAAAGTAGCAGTTCGGCATTTTTTTTGTCACCGTTTCTGTTCCTTTATTCCAATTGTTAACAATTGTCTGCATGTCAGTGATCTCAGGAAAGTTCAAATAAAATGGATTGTAAATGCCTAAAATGTAAATAGGTGCGGTTTTATTGAGGGATCGAAATTCTTCCAATAGTTCTGTGACATTTTCCTGATAGTTTTTCAGTGGCTTTTTAAAGGAATTGACCGTTAACCCGAATAAATTATTTTGGATAACTTTCATCAAATCATTACCGCCAACAGTCAGTGTGATAAAATCAGCTGTTTTGATATTGTTTCGAATTTCTTCTTTTGTTTTTACTCGCTTTAAGATCTGGTCACTTCGTTCACCATTTACACCATAGTTTTCTGTTTCAACCGCGGTCAAATTATAACGGTCTTTTAGATCATTTGCGACAAGGGGAACGAATCCTCCTTGCTTGGTTTGATCTCCTACTCCTTCAGTCAGCGAATCTCCGATAGCTATGTAGTGAAGTTTTTCTTTTTTATTTGGATCTTCTCTCACAGTAGTTACTGGTTTCATTAGTGGGCCAGCTTTCGGTATAGAAGCAGCTAAACCTGCATAGATGATGATCGCAATTAATAATGGGAACAAAACGAGGATCAAATGTCGTTTCGTTAATTTCATTTTTTCACCTCTTGTATTCGATTGGTTCTAATGTTATCAAAAATTTTATCAAAAAGGTAGTCTTTATGAAAAAAGAAAACAATTATTTTCCTAATTTTATAAAGAAAAAGAGAATAAGCTGCAAGCCTTTCAGGCTGAGGGCTTATCCTCTTTTCGACTAATCTACATAATACATGATTGCAAACGCGTCTTTACCAGTATGCGTAGCGATAACCGGATTCGTATGCAGTACAGGGATATGCATGTCCGGGAATAATTCTTGCAAACCCTCTTTGAATTCTTGCGCCAATTCTTTTGCATCCGCATGTGAAATACCGATTTGTCGCACATTTGGCAATTCTTTCAGTTCATTTTTCAAATTATTAAACCATTTATCGAACGTTTTCTTTCCTCGCCCCTTAGTTACAGGGATTAATTCAGAATGGGCGAAATTCATCACCACGCGTATGTTCAAAACACTAGACAGCAAACCAGTTGTTCGGCTGATTCTTCCACCTTTTACCAAGTTATCTAGTGTGGATATTCCGATGTATAATTTTGTATTGTCTTGTACTTTTTTGACTTCTTCAAGGATTTCCTCTACTGTTTTACCTTCTTTTGCTAATTCAGCTGCTCGAATTACCTGAAAAGATAATCCTTGGTCAGTGGTATCACTGTCGATAACCGTTACTTTCGTTTTTGTTAGATTACTGGCTTGTCTTGCTGCTTCTACTGTTCCACTCAAGCCTTTTGTCATATGGATCGAAATCACTTCACTGCCGTCTTCTCCTAGCTCATCATACATCGAGATAAATTCTCCAATCGGTGGTTGGCTTGTTTTGGGCAGATTTTTTGCTTTCGCCATCATTTCCATAAATCTTTCGCCGTCTAGTTGGTCATCATCGGGATATACTGTTCCGTCGATCATGATGGATAGCGGCATGATACGAATGCCTAAAGCATCGCGTACATTTTTTTCCATCGTACATGAAGAATCTGTTACGATTTTTACATTTGTCATTATTTTCTCTCTCTCTTTCTTTAACAAGATGCCTTATTCATGTTAAACTACATGTAAGACAATTTCTATTTTTAGTATAACAGACAAATAATGATTTTTCATTAATTACACCTAGTAAAGGAGCCGTTTTCATGGAAAAAACGAAATTTAATCGAACGTATGAAATATTAAATGAAGTGTTTAATGCAGTCACCCATGGAATTGGGACTGGATTGAGTATCGCGGGACTAGTGGTTCTTTTAGTAAAAGGTGCCCACTTGCATTCCTCCCTCCATATTGTCTCTTATGCTATCTATGGATCGATGATGATTCTTTTATTTTTAACGTCTACTTTGTTTCATTCATTGATTTTTACAAAAGCAAAAAAGGTGTTCCAAGTATTCGATCATAGTTCGATTTTTCTTTTGATTGCAGGAAGTTATACTCCTTTTTGTTTGCTGAGTATCCGAGGATGGCTAGGTTGGACTTTATTTGTATTAATCTGGTTGTTTGCGATTCTTGGCATTATATATAAAGCGTTGACGTTGCATAAACGGGAGAGAGTATCAAAAGTATCTACGATCATCTATATTTTTATGGGGTGGCTCTGTGTCGTGGCTGCTGTTCCTCTTTATCACTCTCTTGGAATGACTGGTGTTATTTTGATGGTAGCAGGCGGGCTTTCTTACACGATAGGCGCATTCTTTTATAGCTTGAATTCTATCCGCTATATGCATGTTGTTTGGCATTTGTTTGTTATGTTAGGTGCAGGTTTTATGTACTTCTCTGTTTTATTCTTTACTTAATAAAAAAAATAAAGCTATGGATGGGACAGCTCTAAATAACAGCTAGTCTATCCATAGCTTTTTTATATCGTCAATTCGCCTGTCCCGCTTTTTACAGGATTCTCATTACGCTGATACGTTTCAAATTGATGCGGATAACGATTTTTTTCATCTATTTCTCCTTGACTAGTATTGATCAGTGACCAATCAGACCAGTCAACAGGTGGAAAATAAGCATCTCCATCGAATACATGATGGATGACTGTACGGTATAATATCGTACAAAATGGCAGAAATTCTTGATAAACAGCTGACCCTCCAGCGATGAAAAAGATACCGTCTGTTTCTTTTTCCAGAGCAAGCACGTCTTCCACACTATGCATGACATGCACGCCTTCTGCTTTAAAGGAAGAATCTCTCGTCAAAACAATCGTCTGACGATTCGGCAACGGACGGCTACCCATCCCTTCGAAAGTTTTTCGTCCCATCACTAGTGTATTTGCTTCTGTCATTTGTTTGAAGAATTTCAGATCATTTGGCAAACGCCAAGGAAGACGGTCTTCTTTTCCAATCAATCCGTTTTCATCCTGTGCCCAAATTGCAGCTAACATTTTCTCATCCTTTCTGATTCTAAACAGCGATAGGAGCTTTGATCGCCGGATGTGGGTCATATCCTTCTAATTGGATATCTTCCATCTCAAAATCAAATACTGACTGCTTTTCCTGATTCAAAACTAAAGTCGGAAATGCGCGTATTTCTCGGCTCAATTGTTCTTTCATTTGTTCGATATGATTGATATAAAGATGAGCATCTCCTAATGTGTGAACAAATTCGCCAACCGCTAAACCTGT
This sequence comes from Enterococcus sp. E4-150, assembly GCF_035726465.1. Taxonomy (NCBI): domain Bacteria; kingdom Bacillati; phylum Bacillota; class Bacilli; order Lactobacillales; family Enterococcaceae; genus Enterococcus; species Enterococcus sp. E4-150. The sequence continues at coordinate 36,304 of NZ_JAPRGK010000008.1, forward strand.
TTCATGTGCAATTAGGTGAGTCAGCAACGCATAACTTGCAATGTTGAACGGAACGCCTAGAAACACATCCCCACTGCGTTGATACAATTGGCAGCTTAGCCGTCCCTCTTGAACATAAAATTGAAACATCGTATGACAAGGAGGCAAAGCCATGCTAGGAACATCTTCCGGATTCCATGCAGAAACGATCAATCTTCTAGAATCAGGAGTCTTTTTGATTGCTTCGATCACTTCTTTGATTTGATCGATAAAGCCACCGTCTTTTGTTTCCCAGTGACGCCATTGATAGCCGTAGATGTGTCCAAGATCGCCGTATGTTTCAGCAAAGGAATCATCGGTTAGGATCTTCTCGCAAAAAAGCTTGCTCTGCTTTTTATATTCTTCATTGAATTCAGGATCTGTCAAACATCTATGGCCAAAATCAGTCATATCTGGTCCATTATAGTCTGGACTTTTGATGTAGCGTTCAAATGCCCATTCATCCCAAATATGGTTTTTATTTTGTAATAGATAGCGGATATTCGTATCTCCTTTTAAAAACCAAAGCAATTCGCTTTTGATCAATCCAAAAGGTACTCGTTTCGTTGTTAACAAAGGAAACCCTTTTTGCAGATCAAACCGCATTTGGTATCCGAATAAGCTTAATGTGCCTGTGCCTGTTCTGTCTTCTTTACGATGCCCTTCTTCCAACAATTTTCTTCCTAAGTCAAGATACGCTTGTTCCATCCTTTTTCCTCCTAATCTTCTACCAATTCACTCAAGTATTCCCACCGTGCCATTTTTTCTTCAAGTTGTGCTTCTGTTTCAGATACGTCGTTTTGCAATTCTTGTAATCGAGTGAAATTATCTCCTTGATGATTCATCTCTTCTTGGAGCAATGAGATTTTTTCTTCAAGTTCTGCAATCTCATCTTCAATCGTTTCCCATTCTTTTTGTTCCATATAAGATAATTTCTTCTTTTCAGCAGGTTCCTTGCTCTGTATTTTTGGTTTCGCTTTTTCAGCAGGCTGCTGGGTCTCTTTTTGCTTCAGTAAATAACTGGACATGTTTCCGTAATAAAGTTCTTGTTTTCCGTTTCCTTGGAATACTAATAACTTATCTGCTACCTTGTCCAAGAAATAACGGTCATGGGAAACAGTGATCACAGCACCTGGAAAACTTCTAAAATAATCTTCCAAAATCGTCAATGTTGCTATGTCCAAATCATTGGTCGGTTCATCCAATAATAAAACATTAGGTTGCTGGATCAGCAGTTTCAACAAAAATAACCGGCGTTTTTCTCCGCCTGAAAGTTTGCCTATCAGTGTCCCATGCATAAATCTTGGAAATAAAAATCGTTCAAGTAATTCTGCTACTCCGATTTGACTGCCATCTGCTGTTTTTGCTTCTTCAGCAGCTTCTTGTAAGTAAGCAATCATCCGTTTATCTGGTGCCATTTCTTCATTTTCTTGTGTATAATACGCAAGATGAACCGTTTCACCGATAGACATTGTACCGCTATCCAGGGGAATTCTGCCAGCTAGAATATTAAGCAATGTCGATTTTCCCGCACCATTTTTACCAGTAATACCTAGTCTTTCCCGAGATTGAATCAGTAAATCTAAATGTTCTAGCAGTGTTTGGTCATTTATACGGTAACTGCCATCTTTGATTTCCAGTACTTTTTTCCCTAAACGTTGTGTCGCTAGGTTCAGCTCTAAATCATCTTCTTGGTTTACTTGGTACAAGTTCTCCTTTAGATCTTCGAAACGGTTGATCCGTGCTTGCTGCTTGGTGCCACGTGCCTGTACGCCAGCCCTCATCCAAGCTAATTCTTGTTTATAAAGCCGCTTGCGCTTTTCTTCTTGTTCTACTTCTACACGATCACGTTCTGCTTTTTCTAAGACGTAAGCTTCATAATTTCCTTTATACTCGTATAATTTTCCAAATGAAAGTTCGAAGATTCGGTTTGCTACTCTATCTAGAAAATAACGATCGTGGGTAACCATCAATAGTGCGCCACGGTATTGTTTCAAATAGTTTTCCAACCACTCGATCGCTTCATAATCTAAATGGTTTGTTGGTTCGTCTAGTAATAGTAAATCGGGTTCATCAATCAACACTTGCGCCAGACTAACTCGTTTTTTCTGACCACCTGATAAAGTACTGATTTTTTTATCTAATTCACTGATTCCTAATTTTTGCAAAATAATCTTTGCGTTGGTATCTGTAGTCCAAGCATCTTCTTTATTCATTTGTTCTTCTGCTTTAGCATAACGTTTTTGCACATCAGGGTCTTCTCCGTTTTCCCCTAGTTCGATCAATGCTTCCTCATATGCTCGAACAGTTTGGATCAAGGGGCTGTTTCCTTGAAAGACTGCTTGGAGAACAGTTAATTCATCGGAAAATTCAGCTGCTTGAGAAAGATAACCAATACGGTAATCAGTTGGATAAAACACTGTTTGCCGATCACCGTCGCCGCTATCGATACCGGCAATAATATTTAAGAGACTTGTTTTACCCGTCCCGTTCGTCCCAATCAACCCGATACGGTCTTTTTCGTGGACCAAAAAAGAAATCTGGTCAAACAAATCTTTTTCACCATAAGTTTTTTTGAGGTCAGTTACTTTTAATTCTTTCAACATGTTCCCTCCTTATCTTGGATATTGTATCATAAAAATAGTGAACTTCAGAAAAATTTTTTTGGTATTTGTTCTTTTTGTGTTCTCAAAAAAAGAACAGGACCGATTCGATCCTGTTCTGATATGTTTTGTTTTTTATAAAACTTGAAAATTTTTACCTTTTTATTTTATTGGACTCGTTTTTTTGACTTTGCTCGAAACGCAAATCGGAAAGAAAAGTTATCAGATGGTTTGTTCATCGTATAAGATTCTAACAAATTGATATTCCTGCGATAGCTGTTCGCAGAAAACGTCGTGATTTTCTCAGCAACTTCGTATTCATCAATGATTTTTCTTTCAAGATAATAACCTCTTAGCATTTTTTTCGTAAACAGACTATCTTGCTGGATCATCCACGAAGAAATCAAATTCCCCGAGTTCATTTTTATTCCTTCAAGTTTGCGTTGCTGGATAAAAAATTGAACCATCGTTTCATCATAAATATCAGTCAAGTTATCTAAACTTTCAATAATCAACTGAGTATTTTTTTGATATGTCTCTCTGATTTCTTGGATATCTTCATCACTAATAAATGTCTGACGATCAGCATATCTTCTTTGCCAAAACATTTTCGGATGGAGAACGATTCGCATTAACCTACGGACAACAATGAACCAAAAGCCGATAAAAGACAAAATTTGGCTTGTGATAGAATGTTCGAATCGAGAAAGAAAACGGGAGTAAAAACGATAACCATTAGAAGAAAGCTTGCCCGAACGATAACTTTCATCCAATCCATCCCGTTCGATCGACAAAATCAGTGCTTGTATTTCTTGTACTTCTTGCTTTTCATCATCGGTTAAATCTTCCAAGTACAGATCACGTATCCGTTCTTGATAATTTTCTATCACTGCTTCAGTGGCTAAAAATTCTTTTGTATTACGATCAATTTCCTTTATTTCTTTTCGCAAAACTTCAACGACCTCTTCTAAAATCATCAAAGCATTCAAATCCGTGCTTTTCGCTTCCTCTGTTTCCGTCAGCATAGGCAAGACAATGATCCCTATGACCAAAGTCACTAAGATGACACCCGCCGTCAGAAACAAAAGCAAAGACCGCTGGTAAAACATCATATTATTGATTGAAAATGGCAAAATAAAAATCGTAGCCAAACTGACTGTTCCCTTTACACCGCCAAATGTTAAGATCAAGATCTCGTTCAACTGTTTTTTGAACTTTTTACTGCCATCTTTGAATACATAAAAAAGACTGATAGAAATGAATCTGATCACAAAAAGCATGACAGAGATTAATACGATAATCGCTAATAAAAGACCGTTTGGATATAAACCGTCTCCCCATACTGGCGAGAACACTTGCGTCAATTCGATTCCTAAAAATATAAATACTAATGCATTCAGTGTAAAAGCAATAGTTGTCCATGTACTGTGGGACAAGCTCGACAATTCTGCATCAAACACAGAGATTTTCCTAAAACCAGAAGCTTGGAGAATACCTGCTGCCACTGCAGCAATGATTCCAGATACATCAAATGCCTCTGCCAATACATAGGCTAGAAAAGGAAGCAAAAGTTCGATCAGCAGATACCCTGTGACATCTTGTGCTGATGCTTTTTCGATCAAATGAATTATTTTTTGTTTGAACCAGACAAGCAAAAAGCCGATCAAAGCTCCCCCAATACTAGAAACTACTAGACTCATCCCCGCGTTTACTGCTGAAAAAGATCCGGTGATCAGCGCACCAAGAGCAAACTGGAAGGCAGTAACACCAGATGCATCATTCAAAAGACCTTCTCCTTCCAAAATATGCATCGCCTTTTTAGGGATATTCACTCGTCCAGAAAGAGAACTGACTGCTACCGCATCTGTCGGACCTAACGCTGCTCCAAAAGCAAAGCAGGCAGCAAGTGGGACACTTGGCAACAGGAATGATAACGTCGCACCTACCCCGACAAGGGTCAAAATGACTCCTCCAAATGCCAAGAACAAAATTGTCCCGAAATTTTTGAGAATCGAAGAAATATCTGCTTTTTCTCCTTCTCTAAATAACAATGGTGCAATAATCATAACTAAGAACAATTCAGGTTCAAAATCGATTGATTGTCCCCACTTTGTCAGACCTAATACCACTCCAAGGAAAATTTGGATCAGTGGAGCTGGAATCATTGGCAAAATGCGGCTAGCTATGTTCGATAAGGTGATCGTTACTGCAAATACAATAACTAACTCAGCAAATTCCATCGTCCATCCCCTTTATTTTTTATTTTGTGTAAGCATTTTTAAAAATTGTTCTTTTTTCTTTAAAATTTTGGTTTCGACTACTTCAACCTGTGTTTGGTTACCCTCTAATTCACACTGTACACGTTTTGACTCCAAACGAAGCAGATCATGTTTCAGACGTTCCAACTGACGATACATCAATATATTTCTTTTACGCAACTTACAAAGTATTTGACGGCGGTCATCCATCGAAAGGGCGCCATAGCGATCATGCAACAGTTTTTTTTGTTGTTCAAAACTCTCTCTCATTTTCCAGATCTCCTATACACAAACTTCCATCATTATAGCAAAGTTCTTTTTGGATGAAAAATATTTCATTGTTTCATCGTTTATTGCTAGTTAGAAATTTCCATAAATTTTTCAACGCCTCATTCTATTCCAAATAGTATCAGATATCAAGTAAAACTTAAGAAAGATAAAAGTTTCTGACAAAAGGATGTTTACTTTTCCATTCCTGCCTTTCTTGTTCTTTTATCACAACAAAAAAATGGGGCTGCGACAAAAATCTTGTCACAGTCCCTTATTCTGAATAAACGGTGTGGAAGAGACAGCCTATCAGTAGTAATAAGACACATCTCTTTCACAGCCTCATTTTTGCGTAAAAATCGATTTATTCGAAAAATTCCCCGTATACATCTTCTACACGTTGATCTGGATTGATCACGATATACAAGTTACCTGTTTTTTCGCTGATTTTTGTTGATTGATATTGATTATCTAATCCTTCTGTTCCTTTATCTAGATATGGGAAGTACACAAGATCAGGTGTGCCATTTCGGTAAAGGATTTCCATTCGCTCGATATCTTCGTATTTCAATGCGCGATTAAACATGCCCATTTCCAGTCCGCCTAGGTTGATATCATGTGTCGCAACTGCGTCCCCTTCATGGAAGATTTCGATTTTAAATCCAGCACACGGATGGATTTCAACAAATTCACTGCCATTGATTCGTCCAAAACTTGTTGTGATTTGTTTGATCCAAAGATCGCCGATATGACGGCGGTTGATCGTCCAGGTTTCTCCATTTCTAAAATAAAATTTTAGCGCTGTCATTTCTTTACTCATTAAAAAGACTCCTTTATGATGTAATTTATTCTTGTACTACCTCAGTTTAGCACAAATTTATGTAAGTGGTCACATCTTATGTTTTTTCTTCTAATGACGTATCTGCCCACTTTAAGTAGCCAACAAAGCTGAGCAGATACAGTCTAGTGTTTTTTAAATCAATTTTTCTTTCGATAAAAAATCCAAAACCTGTTTTTTATCATTTTTTATTCTTTGTTCTACGACGGCTTTTTCAGCTAATTGCAAAGCTTCACTAACCCACTTACCAGGTTTTTTTCCAGTTTCTTCTAGCAAGATTTTACCATCTACTGCTAATTCGCTTAATGACTTGATAGGTAAACGATCATAGGATTCTCCTACGGCATCCATCTGAGGTGTTTCGTCAAAATAGATCATCAATTCTTCTACTTGCAGTGCATGTTTTTTGCCTAAGAAGTACAATTCGAATGGTTCCAAAGCTCCAGTTTCTCGTTGTCGTAGTCCTTGGACAAGTGCTTGAACGTCTTTAATCATTTGGTTAGAACACTTCCACGATTTCAAAAAGGAACGAATCTCATTTTCTTTTAGGCCCAGTTGGCTGATCAATAATGTCCATACTTGGCTCTCTTCTTTCAATGGGACGGATGGTAATTCAGCAAAACGTAAAAGTGCTTCGCCTTCTTCTTTCAAACCGGGACAGCAAATGTAGCACTCTGTTTCAATAAATGCATAGATTCCCGCGGCCCGTTCATTTCCCAAGAGCATCTTGATGAATTCCACATTTATACGTTCTACAGATATTTTACCTAATAGCTCGTGGTTTTCTTTGATGGCGTAGAAGGTTTCTTCCTCTAATTTGAACCCTAGTTGACTGACAAAACGCAACCCGCGCATCATTCGTAAGGCATCTTCATGGAACCGCTCATGAGGATTGCCTACAGCTCGCAAGATCTGTTCTTCTAGATCTTGCAGACCATCGAACAAATCGATGATTTCTCCATCTTCTTTCAAAGCAAACGCATTGATCGTAAAATCTCTTCTTTTCAAATCTTCTGCCAACGAACGAACGAATTCGACATGATCTGGTCTGCGGTAGTCCTGATAAGTTGATTCCGTCCGAAATGTGGTGATCTCATATTGTTCATCATTTTCTAATACCAACACAGTTCCATGTTCGATCCCAATATCTATCGTTTTTGGAAAAAGCTGTTTGATTTCTTCTGGAAATGCGCTTGTTGCGATATCCACATCATGGATTGGCTGGTTCAGCAAGATATCACGAACACTTCCACCTACAAAATAAGCTTCATATCCTGCATTCTCTAATTTTTTCAGAACTGGAATTGCCTTTTGGTATTCCAGAGGTAATTGTTTTAATTTCATTTTTCCAACCTTTCCTGCGTGTTTCTTGTACTGAGATAAAGACTCAGTTGCATGGTGACTGTTTGACAAGTCCGTTTCAGAGTCTTCAAGGCCAGGACCACTTCATCTTGTTTACTCGTCCTTACGCTCAAAGCGATTATGGTCTCTTTGATTGAATTTTTCCATGTTTTTTTCAAAAACTTCAGTTAAGTCGATATTCAATGAATTAGCCATGATCATCGTAACGAATAAAACATCACCAAGTTCTTCTGCTACCGAGTTAACTGGTTCAGAAGCCTTTTTGCTTTTTTCTCCATAAGTGTGGTTGACTTCTCTTGCCAATTCACCTACTTCTTCAGTTAATCGAGCCATCTGAGCTAATGGAGAGAAATACCCCACCTTGAATTGCTGGATATATTCATCCACTTCCTGCTGCATACTGTATAAAGAACGCTTTTTATCCATCTTTTTCCCTCCAAAACTATCTTACCAAAACTTTAACGCAAATCCTAGATAAGAGCAATTGAGAAAATCGAATTTCCATGCTACATTTAGGAAGGAATTTCTAAATGGAAATTCTGTGAAAATACATAATTGAAAGCTGGAATTCATATGGTCAAACGAAAAACAGTAAAAGAAGTTCTTTTTATCATTATAGGAACAAGTATTTATGCATTTGGTCTTGTTTACTTGAACATCGCTAATCATTTAGCAGAAGGGGGAGTCTCAGGGATCACCTTGATCTTAAGAGCTTTATTTGGTATTGATCCAGCTTATACGACTTTATTAATCAACATCCCATTGATTTTACTAGGAGGAAAGATCCTCGGTAAACGTTCCTTGGCCTATACTGTTCTAGGTACACTTTCTTTGTCATTCTTTTTATGGATCTGGCAAAGGGTTCCACTAGAAATCAATTTACAGCATGATCTACTGATCGTTTCTCTACTTGCGGGTTTAGTTGCGGGTGTAGGAAGCGGGATCGTCTACCGCATGGGTGGAACAACAGGCGGCAGTGATATTATCGCTCGGATTTTAGAACAAAATTACGGCATCACTATGGGGCGTTCCCTATTGGCATTTGATATCATCGTCTTACTTGCTTCATTAACCTATATCGACTTGAAACGTATGATGTATACGTTGATTGTTTCGTATGTTTTCAGTCGTGTGATTGATTCGATCTTAGATGGCGGATATTCTGCAAAAGGTCTACTTGTCGTCTCCAACAAAAGCGAAGAGATTGCACCACTACTGATGACCGGTCTGCAAAGAGGTGTGACTTTCCTTTCTGGAGAAGGCGCATTCTCTGGTAATTCAAAAAAAATCATCTATATGGTCGTTAGCTCTAGTGAATTAACTGAAGCTAAGAGGATCGTCCACGAGATTGACGAAAAAGCTTTCCTTTCAATCATCAATGTGCATGAAGTGGAAGGGCAAGGCTTTACTTATTTGAAGCCCCAGACAAGATTACTGAAAAAACTATAAGAAAAAAGACAAAGATTGGCTATGAGGAAAGATTCCACATCCAGCTGACCTTTGTCTTTTTTAGTACTATACTATTTTTAACTAATTGTTATGTTCACTTACCCGGTTACTTTTCTTTTGTGTCTGCAAAAGGATCTTTCGGTTAACTTCATCAGATAATTTCAAAAAAGCATCCCTATCTCCATCTTCTAGTGCTTGATCGATTTGAGCATAAAGCATTTTTAGTTTTGCCTCTTCTTCTTTTTCTTGAAAATATCGTTCAATTAATTCAGTATCTTCTTCACTGACTGAAGAATCCCAAGAAGAAAATGGATTGTCTTCTAAGATAGATAGATATTCTCTTGTCTGCCAAGCATTTTCGAATATACATTCCACATATAAAGGCTTTTTCCAATTCAAACGGATTTCATGAAAAATCTGGTCTGTGTCCGTAAATTCTTTTCCCTGCAAAAACAATTTCATGGGTTCCCCTTCAACGGATAGATCACTGATCTGCAGTCCTCGATCCGCAAAATTCGCCCCTTCAACAAAGTGGACATTGCTTAAAATCGCTTCATGATTGGCAAGATAATTCAAGATCCAAAAAACTTCTCTTCGGCTAAAAGATACATGATTGACCATCCACGTTAAAAAATTCTTCTTTTCCCGTACATCAATTAGCATTTTTCTCACCTCTCTGTTAGGTCATCTAATAATGACAGTGCCTCCATATCTCCTGGTTCAAGTGTTAAATAATAAGTCAATAATTCTTGCGCTCTTTTCAGCTGCCCTTCTTCTCTTAAGAAAAAGGCATACTCTTTCAAGAAATCTGGTTCATGTGATAGTTCATGATAAGCCTGTTCATAGTGTACAGCTGCAACGGTAAAGTCTTCTAATTCATTATAAGCATGGGCTAGGTTCCATTCTGCATAAGGATTAGCAGTTTCTTCCATCTGATTGATCACTTGTATCACATCTTCATATCTTTCATCATCCAAGTAAAGATTGCTTAAAGTAAGTAATGTTTCATCTTGTTTGTCTCCTACTTCTAAAGCTTTCAGTAAAAGTTCTTCTGCTCGCTGTCTATCATGCAGACGGAAAGCATTTTCCGAGGCCAGGTGATAAAGTTCGACTTGGTAAGGATTTTCTTTGATTCCTTCTTCTAACACTGTTTGTGCTTCTTCAATCATTTCTTCTTCTTGAAGAGCCTGTCCTAGATATAGATATAACGATTGATAATGCGGATTAACTTCTCGAAGTTCTTCCAGATAGTTGATTGCCTGCTGATTTTCTTTCAATTGAAGATTCGTAAAAGCTAGCTGGAACAGTCGATCATCTGTCCTTTCTTCTTTCAGTGCTTCTTCTAAAGGTGCGATAGCTGCTTCGAATTCTCCTTGCATACTTAAGGATTGTCCTAAACGTTCCTGCATCGAGATTCCTGAAATTTCATTTATCCCGCTTGCCAACAATGTTTCATAAATCACTGCTGCCTCTTTGAAACGATCAACTGAAAAATACAATTCAGCTAGCGCAAACTGGATCAATGGTTCATCAGGAAGCAACCCAGCTGCTTCTTTCAATTTTGCTTCACTCACTTCAGGGATTCCGATAACTTGGTACAAATCAGCTATCGCCAATAAGCTTTGCGGATAGTAATCACTTTGCTTATCCACTTTTTCCAGGTATTCAAAAGCTAAGTCGATCTCATTATCTTCGATTGCAATTTCTGCTAACGGGATGTTCAGTCCGTCATTTTCTGGGTATTGGTTGATCAGTTGTTCAAAAATCTGTTTTGCTTCGATCAAAAAGCCAATAGCCAGCAATTCTTCGCCTAGTTCAGCTAATATATCTGCTGGGTCTTCTTTTAATGCTTTTTCTAAAAAGATTTGTGCTTGTGACAAGTCTTCATCTGATAAAGCTTGCAACATTTTTTCGCTATTTGTATTCATTTCAATTCCCTCTTATCTCACTGACGATTTGTTGAAATACCGTCATTGTTCTCAATAATTCTTTTTCGTTTGGACGTTGGTATCCGTCTATTATACCTATTTTTTCTAAAACAAGTATTTTTTTGCTTTTTTCTGCCAAAAAAAGAACTTTTTCCAAATACTCCATCTTTGAAATCTGTTCCAGCCAGTGGATTGGATAGCCAAGCAAGTCCAGCCACACAAAAAAGTTTTTTAGTTGGAAATCAAAAGGATATGCTTGGAGATTCCACACGAAATGAAACATCATTCCTAAAAATTTTTTCATACTAGCAGAAAGTAGATGGCCATTTTCGGTCAGATAAAAAGCTTGTTCAAACAGTTTACCATAATTTGACAGGTTTTCTGCCTCTAATTGATAAAAATAGATCATTTCTTCGATCATCCCGGCAAACGGCCGAGTCGTTAATTGCTTTTTATTTGGATAGTTTTTATACAGATTTTGCAAAAAACGATGATCACAAATCATTCCGCAACAGATAAAAGTCAAAAAGTCAATCTGCTTTCCGTCCACTTGCCGCTCGCTGATTGTTTGATCATAAACGATGCGTTCTGGCAGATTGATGGTTTGCAGCACTACACGATTTGGTAGCTGCAAAATCGTCCGCTGCGGTGTTAATGCTCGGCTTAGAGAACGGATCGATACAGGGATCATCCATAGTGATGAATCAAGGGTTGTATGTTTTTGAAAAAAACCTGCCAGATCCATGATCCCTTCATTTCCAAATCCGATGACAAACATGGATTGATTTTCGGGATAGCGTTTGACGAAATCAAGCAGGTTCTTTAATTCTGTTAAATGATTGCATTGAGTGTTGGCACAAATATACCAGTCATTGTTTGCTTGATTTGCAAATAACGGGTTGATCTTATCTGCAAACAAATCATAATAGCGCTGATTCGTTAAAAATAAGATTGGCTGATCAATGGAAAGTTCTCTTAGCTGGCTGACTAGCGTTTCTCCGTAAAACACTTTCGTCAACGCATCTTCTACTTGATAATCAAGTTCCATACGCATCCCTCCTCTTCTTATTTTTATTTTACCATTAGTAAGCAAATTCTAGAAAAGATAAGAGCAAAGCTCACCTCATAACTTGGAAATAAATAAAAATTAAATAAAATACATGTGTTTTCTATGTATGACATACGGATTCGAAATCTCTGTCTCTTATTTATTCCTTTTCTGCTAGGAAATAAAAAGAAAAGCACTTGTAGCCCTAGAGCCACAAGCGCTTTTTCAACTGTCTTATTTAACAGCGTCTTTTAATGCTTTACCTGGTTTGAATGCAGGTACTTTGCTAGCTGGAATTTCGATTTCTTCACCAGTTTGTGGGTTGCGACCTTTGCGAGCTGCGCGTTCGCGAACTTCAAAGTTACCAAAACCGATTAATTGAACTTTTTCGCCGTTAGCTAAAGCATCTTGAATAGTTGAAAATACAGCATCTACTGCTGCAGTTGCATCTTTTTTAGTTAAATCAGTAGCTGAAGCAACTTTTTCGATTAATTCTGCTTTGTTTGCCATGGATAGATTCACCTCCTCCACAAGAGATATGATAGAAATATCATTTAGTTAAAACTTTCTGAGTGGTCCAGAAGTTTAAAAAGAAATATTGATTAACTTCAATATTCTGTTATCACGATATCATATGAACCGCTTAATAGCAAGGTTTTTACCAATTTTCACATGCTTTTTTTAGTCATAGAAACGTAACAAACAAAACTGTCTTTTTCTTTTGAAAAAAAAACGTCGATATGGTAAAATGCCTATTTTCTTCTACGAGGGATAATCCGGATAGACGTCCCTTCAAAAGTAAATGCTTTTCTGATTTGATTTTCTAAGAAACGTTCATAAGAAAAATGCATCAATTCCTCTTCATTGACAAAAACGACAAATGTAGGTGGTTTGACAGCGACTTGTGTAGCATAAAAAATCTTCAGGCGTTTTCCTTTATCTGTTGGTGTTGGATTGATTGCTACAGCATCCATAATGATATCATTCAACACAGCCGAAGAGATACGAAGATTCTGGTTCATACTTACTTGTTCGATCATTTCAGGCAGACGTTCCAACCGTTGTTTAGTCACTGCAGAAACAAAAACGATTGGAGCGTAATCAAGATACCGGAATTCATCACGAATCTCTTGTTCGAAATCACGCATTGTATTGGTTTCTTTCTTTACAAGATCCCATTTATTCACGACGATAATAATTCCACGACCAGCTTCATGGGCGTAACCCGCTACTCGCTTGTCTTGTTCCCGAATCCCTTCTTCAGCATTCAGTACCATCAAAACGATATCAGAACGGTCAATGGCACGCATTGCACGCATCACGCTGTATTTTTCAGTATTTTCGTATACTTTTCCGCGTTTACGCATACCAGCTGTATCGATCATTAAGAATTTCTGACCACTTTCAGAAACGAAGTGGGTGTCGATTGCGTCTCGGGTCGTTCCTTCAATATCCGAAACAATTACACGTTCTTCTCCTAAAATCGCATTGATCAAAGAGGATTTACCAACATTTGGGCGACCAATCAAACTAAACTTAATCGTGTCGTCGTCCTCTTCTTCAGTCTCTTCAGAGAAATACTTCACTGCTTCATCTAAAATATCACCAATCCCTAGTCCATGGCTTCCTGAAACAGGATAAGGATCGCCTAGCCCTAAGGAATAAAATTCATAGATATCGTTTCTCATTTCTGGATTATCTACTTTATTGACTGCTAAAATCACTGGTTTATTACTTCTGTATAAAATTTTCGCAACCATCTCATCTGCGTCTGTCACGCCTTCGCGTCCGCTGACTACACAAATGATTACATCTGCTTCTTCAATCGCGATTTCTGCTTGATGCTTGATCTGATCCATAAAAGGTTCATCGCCAAGATCAATTCCGCCTGTGTCGATCACGCTGAATTCTCGACCTAACCATTCACCTTTTGCATAAATACGATCACGAGTTACTCCAGGAGTATCTTCGACAATCGAGATACGCTCACCAGCGATGCGGTTAAAAATCGTAGACTTACCGACGTTCGGGCGGCCAACGATTGCAATTGTTGGATTTGCCATATTATTTCCTCCTCACAAGTTTCCAATCTCACTTAGTTTAACGAATGCATTGCCAACTTTCAAGCATAGATTGTCAATTAAACGAAGTATTTTTATTCCTTATTGAAATACTAATCGCTTTTCAAAAGAAAAACTGAGACAAAAGCAGCTGCTTTCATCTCAGTCACAGATACAAAATCAATTATTTTTCAGAATCATCGGTTGCTTTTTCTTCTACTTCTTCTTTCAACGCATCACCTAAAATGTCTCCCATAGTAAATCCAGTATTTTCTTCTGGTAATTCATAAGACTCAACATTTTTTGGTTCTTCTTCTGAAGCTGGTTTTTCTTCTAAAGCCTTGATACTCAATGCAATACGATGTTCTTCTGGATGGATCTCTAATACTTTCACTTTCACTTCGTCACCTTCATGAAGCACTTCATGTGGTGTCGCAATATGTTTATGTGAAATTTGAGAGATATGGACTAGCCCTTCTACTCCAGGGAACACTTCAACAAAGGCACCGAAGCTTGTCAAACGTTTAACTGTTCCGTCTAATACTGTGCCAACTGGAGCTTTTGTATCGATTTCTGACCAAGGTCCAGGCTGTGTGTCTTTGATTGACAAGGAAACACGTTCTTGTTCAGGATTGATAGACAACACTTTGACATTTACATCATCATTGACAGCCAATACATCACTTGGTTTTGCTACATGACTATGTGAAATCTCTGAGACATGGACTAGACCGTCAATTCCGCCTAGGTCGACAAATGCGCCAAAATCAGTAAGACGTGCAACACGTCCACTGAGAACATCTCCCTCATGGATAGTTGAAAGAATTTCTTTTTTCTTTTCTTCTCTTTCGTTTTCCACTACCGCTTTATGCGATAAGATCAAACGATTTTCTGATGGTTCGATTTCGATGATTTTAAAGCTCAATGTTTTGCCTTTATAGTCTGAAAAGTCTGCAACAAAATGATCTTCCACCATTGATGCAGGGACAAAACCACGTACACCGACGTCAACGACTAAACCGCCTTTGACAACATTTGTAACAGGTGCTTCGATCACCTTGCCCTCTTGGAAATCTCTTTCGATATCTTCCCAAACTTTTTTAGCATCTAAACGGCGTTTTGAAAGTAGGTAGCTGCCGTTTTCTTTATCTTTGCCGATCGTACTGATAACGACTAAGTCTAATACATCACCGACTTTTACTACTTCGCTGATATCTTCTACCGGCAAAGTTGATAATTCTTTTGCCGGAACGACTCCTTCAACTCCAGCCCCTTCGATTCCGACAATCACTTGTTTGTCTTCAATGACTAAAACTTCGCCCTTAACAACATCGCCAACTTTTACTTCTTGTACGCTTTTCATTGCGTCTTCCATTGACTGGTTGTTCTCTTGATTTTGATCAAATTCTGTCATAACACTTGTCCTCCTAACCAACATTCTGCCGTAAGTACGGTACTGTTTTTAGTTTAATTGATTATTCAAAAAAAATAAAGCGATTTCGTTCGTTTTCCTTGAAAAAACAATTGTTTTTCATTTTTTTCTTAATTTAAAAAAGAAGATAACCTTTTTTCAAAACAACAGCTTTTATTGCTGCAACGACTTCTGGAATCGATTTGCCAGTCGTATCGATACGAATAGCATCCTCTGCTTGCTTCAGCGGAGAGACGTCCCTTGTTGAATCATAATGGTCTCTTTCCTGTATCTCTTTCGTCAGTGTTTCAAGATCAGTCGGAATTCCTTTTTCTTGGTTCTCTTTGAAACGTCTTTCTGCACGCTCACTTACGCTTGCTACTAAAAAGATTTTCACTTCTGCATTCGGTAATACAGCTGTCCCGATGTCTCTTCCGTCCATGACAACGCCACCGCGTTCCCCTATTTTTCGTTGGATAGCAACTAATTCTTCTCTGACTTTTCCATGTGCAGAGACTTCAGAAACAGCTTTTGTGACATCTGGTTGACGGATTTCTAAAGTCACATCTTTTGATGCTATGAATACATGCTGTCCATTTTCTTGTTGCGAAAAAGAGATAGGATACTTTTTGATCAGCGAAACTAGCCCTTCTTCATCTGAAAAAGATACATTGTTCGTAATAGCTAAATAAGTTACTGCGCGATACATGGCACCGGTATCTGTATAAATATAATTCAATTCTTTTGCTAATATCTTGGCAACGGTACTTTTCCCAGATGAAGCAGGCCCGTCGATTGCAATACTGATTTGTGTCATGATATAACTCCTTTTTCTCAAAAAAAAAGCCGCAAAGCGCGGCTATTATTATTTAATTCTTAATTCTTGACCAGGGTAAAGCATAAAGTTGTTTGGATCTAAGCCATTCAATTCAAACAATTGATCAGTGGTGATCCCTGCACGCTCAGCCACTTGTTTTGGACCTTCACCTGCTTGAACAGTCGTTGTTGAACCGGCTGCAGCTGATGAAGAAGGTGTTGTTTCTGCTGCATTGCTGCTTGAATCCCCTGCTTGATAAGTTGCCTCACTTGAGGAAGTCGGTGTTGTCTCTGCTGCAATACTGCTTTCTGACGTTACACCTGTATCTTGAGACACAGTAGATTCTTCCGCGATTGTACTAGATTCTACTGTTGAAGTCTCAGTTGACTCCTCTTTTGTTGTACTTGTAGAACTTTCAACTACTGATGTCGAAGTTTCAGAAGAAGTTGCTGCTGTTGCATTGTTGCTTGATCCATTTCTGATCCAGAAATAAGCACCTGCTGGAATAGCGATACATAAGACCAGTAAAATCAAAAATAGCGAAAGAAATAATGTATTTCCTTTCTTTTGTTGTCTCTGAGAACTTCTTGATGAAACTTCATCATCTGTATCGTAGATTGGTTGTTCCCATGGTTCTTGTGTTTCGTTATTTTCTGTAGATTGATGTCTATCTTTTCTGCTCACTGTTTTACCTCCTAAACTCTATCGTGTGTATTATACCATAGGAAAAAGTGTCTTGTCCTAAAAAATCAATGTTCCATGTTTTTTTTAAATAAATTTAGTAAAATCGTTTCCCAATGAAGTTGTTCAGTCTTAGAAAAAAGCTTCCTCTTTGGCAGAAGTTCTGCTTTTGCTCCATCAATATCACAACAATTCTGCGGCTTTTCGGAGAGTTTTTCGCCAAAATAAGCTAAGATGAATTTTCTGCGGCAGTTTTCTTCATTAATATAGCGAAGCATCTGCTGCAGGCGGAATTCTTTTTCTTTTTCCTGACGTTTGAGCCGTTCCACCCAATTTTCTGGTTTTTCAGACTGCTGGATCAGCTCCATCCATTTTTTTTGCAGCTCATCAAAGGGAGCTTGCTCTGTGGCATATTCCAAATAAAGCTCAAAACTTTGTCGCTGTTCTCTAGAAAGTTGATTAAAGAAATAATGGATACGTTCATCCCCACTTTGATAAAAAAGAATTGCTGCACTTTCTTCCTGATCTCTGCCTGCTCGACCGATTTCTTGTACATAGTTTTCTAGACTGTCTGGCAAATCATAATGGACCACATAACGGATATCAGATTTATCGATCCCCATACCAAATGCATTCGTAGCAATGAGAAACTGCAGCTGATTTTTTACAAACTGCTGTTGAAGTTGTCTTCTTTGAGCTGCATCAAGACCACCATGATAGTATCCAACTGTAAAACGTTCCCTGAATAAATGATACAATCGTTCGACTTCTTTTTTTGTTGCACAATAAATGATTGCCGCTCCTTGTGCTCTTTCCATGAAGTGTTCAAGTTCTTGTTCTTTTTGCTGCGTTTTCCGAACAAAAAGCGAGATATTTTGCCGATTGACTGATTGTCTGATCTCTTTTGGTGGTCGATCAAATAGTACATGACGTATATCTCTTGCTACTAAATCTGTTGCTGTCGCCGTTAGTGCCAGTGTGACCGGGTTTCCTAAAAGCTTTCGGATTTTTCCTAACTGTTGATATTCTGGACGGAAATCAACTCCCCATTGAGACACGCAATGAGCCTCATCTACTACATATAACGCAATATTTTGTTTTTTCAGATGCTCTAAAAGAGAAGGATTAGTCAACATTTCGGGACTCAAAAACAAAAATTTATATTGCGATAGACGACGGAGGACGTATCTTCTTTCAGATTGCGAAAGTAAACTATTGAAAGCAGCTACTCGTTTCTCCCCTCGTTTTTGTAATTGCGTCACTTGATCTTCCATTAGAGAAAGCAGCGGTGACACGATGATGACCAGACCTTCCATTAAATACCCCGTCAATTGATAGCAAAGGCTTTTTCCCGTTCCTGTAGGCAAAATAGCGAGAGTATCTTCTCCATCAAGCAACGCCTGAATAATTTCTTCTTGGCCGGGACGAAATGAATCAAATCCAAAATATTTTTTTAATTCATTTATTAACATTCTGTATCGCTTCCTTTCTCAATAGATAGATTTGATACAAACGAAATTCTCCATAATCTAATTGTCCATCTACATTCCATTCGCTAAAGCGCCACTCTCGCACGGTATCCTTATTTGGTTCCAAACGTTCGATTGTTTCTGCAGAGAGAATCTGCTCGTATGGAAAATCATCAAAAAACAAGGCCCACTCAATAAGATGATCTGTTACTGTTCCTCTTTTTAAATGACGGATTGCCATGATCTGGTCAATTGTCTGACCATTCATAAACATCTGCTTGGTGATCATCATGCTTTGATTGAAATTTTGCTGTAATAATGAATCGATCAAAGTGTGCCAAAGCGAATCTGGCCGTTTTTCGATTTGTGCTAACAAAAGGTGGATACATCTGCTTTGTTGCAGATAAACCGCTGACTCATCATTGTTTTTTGCCAGCTGATAAGGAAGCAGCCCTGTTCGCTCATTTCCAGATAATTGGTTAGCTAAAAAATCTGCTGCTTCTTCTGGTATCTCCGAAAACAGCTGCACCAAACTCTCATACGCAGTATCAATCAAAATTTCACGTGGCAATTGGCTTTCACTAAGCCATTTTTTTAGTTGGAAAGTATAAAAAGGACTTGTCTCTGCTGGAAGATAGTCTTGAATACCCGTTGCCAGATTAGAAATTACTTGAACAGCAAATTTAATGAGCCGCCAACTAGTTTCCCCTGTTCTGCCATAGCGGTCAAAACGCAAACCAGTATGTTCTATTTGATGTTCGGACAACATATCAGCCCCTGTAGGCGTTAGCTTCGCTTCATTTTCATTTATTTCGATCCAACCTTGCTGCGCAATTTTTTGCAAAATTTGATAAAACTTATCCTGCTTCAATTCTGGAAAACTGTTATGGATAAACAAAAGTTCGTGGGTAAATCCATAAATAAGTACTGAAGTCGTTCGTTTTCCCACAAGGAGTTGGTAAAGAGAACTAATCCGCAGCTTGTGTCCTGATGAAAATAGCGATAAAATAAAAACAATCATATTATTCTCCTTAAGTTAGGATGGTTAGAAATGTCACTACTATGTAAACTTGTACCTGAACGCTGTATTGCATGCGGTCTTTGTCAAATCGAAGCGCCAGATA
Source organism: Enterococcus sp. E4-150 (assembly GCF_035726465.1). NCBI lineage: Bacteria > Bacillati > Bacillota > Bacilli > Lactobacillales > Enterococcaceae > Enterococcus > Enterococcus sp. E4-150. Next base: position 55,637 of record NZ_JAPRGK010000008.1, read on the forward strand.
TTTTCGATTATGATGAAGAAGGAATCGTTTTATTTGCCCAAGAACCAGAGGCTCATCAACAGTTCGTGATGCCGGAAGAAGAAACATATGTAAAAAAAGCGTATCAAAAATGTCCAGTTCGAGCGATTTTATTAGAAAATAAAATATAAATATAAACGAAACTTTAAAAACGTACACTAAGTTCTCTAAACTTGAAAATAAGCCGGGATCTGTTTCTCTTGTTCCGTGAAATCCCGACTTATTTTGAAAGATTCATTTGCTATCTATAGTTAATTGACTAGTTTTTTCACGGACCCTATAGGACCCATTTATATTATTTCAACTTTTTCAGCCAGTTTTCCAATGTATTGACGATCACAGTTTGCTGGTCTGCGTTAGAAATTTCTGCCTCTCCATCTCCTTTTTGCTCACCATAGCTGCCAAAACCTCCATGATTTCCGCCATTGATTGATACATACTCTGTTCTTTCCGGTAAATACTGCTTAGCTTCTTGATAAGCTTCCTGATTCAATACTTTATCTTTTGTCGCCGTGATCGATAAAACAGGGACAGCTGATTCTGTCAATGTTCCTTTTTTGTCGGGGTAACTTGCCATGAAGAATACCCCTTTTAAATGTTTGTCTGAATGATTCTTATTGACATAACGACTTGCCATTACGCCACCTAATGAATGGCCACCGATCACATAATCGGAATTTGGAAAATCTTCTTTGACCTTATCCGCTTTGTTTCCGCCCATCACTGCTAGATCAAGTGGCATTTTGACAATAGCGACTGAAAAGCCGTTTTTTGCTAAATCTTGCGCCCAAATACTATAACTTTCTGGCTCTACGAGAGCACCAGGATAAAAAATAAGTAATGGAGACTTTCCATGATTCTTTTTCTCTCCTTCAAAAAATAAGTAATCTTCTTTGTTTTTTCCTTCTTTTACCAACACTTGCGCTTCTGACGATGGTTCGTACGTATTTTGCTGTATATAGTAATAACCGGCTCCACCGAGTAATCCTAAAATGATGACTAAGCCAATTAGTATTCGTCTAAATATTTTCACTTTCTCCCACCTTTTCTATCTGAGTGACCCCTTTTTCTTAATCAAGTATGATTATACCTTAAAAAAAATAAGAGAGAAATGCAAACTTTCCAGCATCAAATAAAAAAAGACGGAATATCCATTTGAATATCCGCCCTTTTTGTATGTTTATTTTTATTTAGCACATAAACGATACACAGCTTCTGCATAAATTTCCATTGCTTTATACATACTACTTAATTCCCATCGTTCATTCGCCTGGTGCATAAAGTCAGGAGTATCAGGGAACATCGCACCGAATGCCACACACTGGTTCATCGTACGAGCAAAAGTAGCGCCGCCTGATACAAACGGTTCAGTCATGTCTCCAGTAATATCGCGATATGTCCCCAATAGATTTTTCACTAACTCACTGTCTAGTGGCACGTATAATGAATCAAGGAAGTCAAATTCTTCATAAGTCAACCCATATTTTTCTGCTGTTTTAGTTAATTTAGCTACTAAATCATCTTTCTTGAATGTAACAGGGATTCTCATATCTACACCGATTTTTGTTTGTTCTGGTGTGATTTCCAAACTTGCAAAGTTCATCGTTAGCTCGCCGGATTGTTCATCTTCTGTTTTGCCCACGACAGCTTCACCAGTTGCATTTTCTTGAACTAATTTTCCTAAGAAATTGATTGGACCAAAATCGAATACTTCTGAAAGAGCAATTGCCAGACGAGAAATAGCATTCACTCCTTGTGCTGCATCTTTCGCGTGGATACTTTTACCAAGAACGACGATGCCTTCACCTTGTTCTTCGAAATCGAATTCGTGTTTTTTCAATACTTCTTTTACTTCAGAAAGCTTTTCTCCAGAGTAAGGAGCTGCATCAGGAACAACATTCAACGCTCCTCCAGCTTTTACGGAAAACTCGTTCGTTCCTGGTCCTGTCAAGTAAGCTTGCAATAATCCTTTTTCTGCATAAATTAAAGGAAATTCAGCATCTGGCGCAAATCCTTGCGTAATTCCTTCTTCTTTTTCGTTATATTTTTCTAAACAACGCCATAAATTTTCTTCATCTGTACCAAAGATAAAACGAATACGTGTCTTGAATTCCACGCCAGCATCAATCAAAGCTTTGACGGCATACATTGCCGCAATAGAAGGACCTTTGTCATCTTGGGATCCGCGACCAACTAACCAGCCGTCTTTTATAGTTGGATCGAATGGTTTTGTTTCCCAATTATTTTCGTCCCCTGCTGGAACAACGTCCATATGACACAAGATACCGAATAATTCATCTCCAGAGCCAATCTCTGAATAACCGTAATAGCCTTCTGGATCTTTAAATGTTCTAAATCCTAGCTTTTCACTGATTTCCAATACTTTATCCAAAGCTTCAATCACTTTTTTACCGAAGGGGTGTCCTTGTCCTGAATCTGCTTCATCTAGTACGGAAGGAATTCGGATCAATTCGCTCAATGATTCTAATGCTTGTTCATGATGTTGTTCTGTCACAAATTTTTTCATGATATTATCCTCCTAATATGTTAAAAAGGGTCATGTCAAATTCCTCCGACACAACCTCTTCTTCTCAAATAATGACGTTTTAAGCCTGCTCCATCAGCAAGCAGAATGTTCTTAACAAATGATGAAAGAAAAAACACTCACTGAATGGAGCTATTGACTTGTCCACGTGCTTATCGATAGCCGTTTATCGGTTTCTTCATTCTTATGATAGACCTTGTACCTGTATTTGTCTAGGTTTAGAACATTGCTGCTACACCTAGGATCACACAGATGGCTACAAATAATATCGCAATTAATTTACCGGTAAATTTCCACCACACTGAAACATCGAAACGAGCAATTGCTACAGCACCCATTACGATAGCAGATGTTGGTGTAATTAAGTTTACTAAACCAGATGCAGATTGATAAGCAGTGATTACTAAATCCTTACCGACGCCGGCAAATTCACCCATAGGCCCCATGATTCCCATTGTTGCAGCAGCTAAGCCGGAAGTTGAAGGAATCAAGAATGACATAGGGATATAGAAAATAAATGTAATAATGATGAATACACTTGAAGATAATGAACTTAATCCTTGTTCGCCCCAATGTAAGATGGTGTCTGTGATTAATCCATTGTTCATAACCACTTGGATACCACGAGCAACAGCTACTACGATTGCTACACCGATCAAATCAGAAGCACCAGCTAAAAATTCAGAGACAAATTCAGACTCTTTCATGCCATAAGTGATTGCTACTACGATGGACATTACTAAGAATAACATAGTAATTTCTGGGAAGTACCAGTCACCTAATGGAAGCATGCTTTTACCTAGAACAGTACCTAGTACCGGAAGGTTTGTTAACCAGTTTGTCAATGATTCAAAAATCGTGAAATTCGCATTCAAGGTTGTCCAAGGAATCAAACTGATGATCATGATACCAAAAGTAATAAAGAACAATACATTAACATGTTTTTGTTTTTTCGTGATTACTTCTTGACGACCGATTGCTTCAATATCGAAATGCTTCATATCTTCTTTACGTTGGTTGTATACTAATGATTTTGTTGGATCTTTTTCGATCTTTGATGCATAACGATACACATATACAATAGAAATAGCTAACAAAATAACGAACATCAAGAATCGAAGACCAATACCTTCACCCATCGAAATCCCAACAGCTTGTGAAGCTACGCCTGTTGCAAAAGGATTTACCGTTGAAGCTAGACAGCCTACTTGAGACCCTACTAATACGATTGCTACTGCTACTACTGTATCAAAGCCTACAGCCATCATAACTGGGATCAGTAAAGCATAGAATGGAATCGTTTCTTCTGCCATTCCGTAAGTAGAGCCGCCTAATGCAAATAACAGCATCAATACTGGAATAAGCATTTTTTCTTTTCCTTTGAATTTCTTCACAACTGAAGCAATCCCGGCATCTAGTGCCCCTGTTTTGTTGATAATACCTAAAAATCCACCAACAACCAAAATGAAGAAAGAGATTGGGATTGCAGCAGGTGTTTCTTTAGTTAGCTCCCCCGCTGGTACACCTAGCATCCCATTGATTGGCGCCATGAAAATATCCCACAGCCCTTGAGGATTTTGTTGTACTCGTTCATATGATCCAGCGACGATGTTGCCTGCATCGTCTACACTATAGTGCCCAGCTGGTATAAACCAAGTAAGTACAGCGATTACTGCAATAATAATAAATAAGACCGTATACGCTGAAGGCATTTGAAATTTTTTCTTTTTTGTTTGTTCCATCTTCTTCTTCCTTTCTTTTCCGTTAGAGACAACAATTTTGGCTCTAATGTTATTTTATCAAAAAGAGTATCAGAACAAAAATAATAACACGCATTTTGTAAAACTTTTGTTCAAAAAGTTCGTTTTTCCCTATTCCCTCCTCTTTTTTCAGGTTTTTAAAGCTTTCTTCTTTTTCATTGTAGCGTTTCCTTTTTTTTATAAACAAACATTTTCGTCTTTTAAAAGGAGAAGAATTTCACATTTGTAAAGAATTGATTGATTTTTATGCATAAATCAAAAAAATACTCAAAACAAACAAATAAAACGTTTACATTATTGCATGTCTTGTATTTTTTTCCAAAAAAAAAGACCAAGAAATTTCTTGATCTTTTTGATATTTATTTGACTGCTGTATGACGTTGTTCGAACTGATGTTGTTTTCGACTTAACCATGGAAGAAGTTGCGCATGCAGCACTAAAAAGACAGCGCTCACGATGAATCCTTTGATCAAGTTGAAAGGAACGATCCCAATCAGTACATAGTTTGCTAAAGACATGCCTAGCATCTGTGTTGCGTTCAGTCCTAAAAACATTAAGTAAAGAGGCGTAATAACGAAATAATTTGCGATACTCATAAAAATAGTTAGAGCGATGGTTCCTGTAATGACACCTAAAAATTTGTTTCTTCCTTTATGCTGTTTCTTTACACTAAAGAAATAATAAATCGGGAATGTAAAGATCGTTGTTGATAAGAAACTAGCAGTGTCTCCTACCAAATTATCCGGAGAAAAACCTGTAGTCAGCAGATGTAATACTGAACGCAAGAACGCTGTTGCAACTCCGGCCGCTGGACCGAATAAGAACATGCTGATCAATACCGGGATATCACTAAAATCGATCTTCAAAAAACTAAAAGCCGGCATGATCGGAAAAGCAAAATACTGTAAAACTAACGCGATCGCAGCAAACATCGCTACTGCAACCATTTTCTGTACACGGGTGTTCTTCATTTGAAATCCTCCTGTTAGGACTCCTCTTCAGCGAACTTTTTGACGTTTCTCTCCAAATGAAAAAACTCTATTTTCCAGGGAAAATAGAGTTAGAGTTATTTGATCAAGCGTCGTCAAATAAGCTCTATCTTCTTTATCCAGACTATACTGTCGGTATCGGAATTTCACCGATTCAGCTATTTTTTGCAAAATAGGTCGTGGACTATAACCACCGGTCGGGAATTTCACCCTGCCCCTGAAGACGAACCTTATATAATTTTTGTTTACATATTCATTATACATATCTATTCAAAAAACGCAACATCTAACACTTATAAAAAGTAAGTGTTCATTTTGAGTGGTTCAGCAAACTGCTGACTTCTTTTTTGTTCAGTTCACGGTAATCCCCAGGACGTAGGCCTTGTAAAGTCAGATCTCCGTATTTTTCACGTTTTAGTTTTTGCACAGGAAGACCAACTGCTTGAAGCATATTTTTCACTTGATGATTACGTCCTTCGTGGATCGTCAATTCCACGATACTGTGGTTTGTCTTAGGATCCACTGATAAAATTTGGAATTTAGCTGGAGATGTTTTTCGTCCTTCGATCTTTATTCCTTTTGTCAAAGGTGCAAGCATCGATTTTGTAGCAATCCCTTTTACCTTTGCAACGTAAACTTTATCCACTTCATGTTTTGGATGTGTCAGGCGCTGAGCAAAATCTCCATCATTTGTCAGTAGCAAGATCCCCGAAGTATCGTAATCCAGTCGACCTACAGGATAGATACGTTCTTTTACCATCGGCAAAAGATCCGTAACAACTTTTCTTCCTTTGTCATCTGCAACAGCAGAAATAACTCCTTTAGGTTTGTACAATAAATAATAACCGTATTCTTCTTGATAAATTGGGACTTCATCCACTTCCACAGTGTCATGTTTCCCAACTTTTATCCCTAATTCCCTTACAACTTGTCCGTTTACTTTTACACGTCCTGCAAGGATGAATTCTTCTGCTTTTCGACGAGAAGTGATGCCAGCGTGGGCAATTACTTTCTGCAATCTCTCCATTACAATTATTCTCCTTTATTCATTCCATCAAAGAATAGATCTGGTGACACGTCTTCTTCAAGTGAAATTTCCATTTCTTGTGTATCAGGCAGTTCTTCTAATGATTTCAAACCAAAATAATCTAAGAAGTAGCCAGTTGTTCCATATAATATCGGCCGACCTGGCCCTTCTACTCTACCTTTTTCTTCAATCAGTTTATGGGCAGCTAGACGCTGTACCGCTCCTGAAACCTGAACTCCTCGAATCTGCTCGATTTCAGCTCTTGTGATTGGCTGTTTATAAGCGATGATTGCTAAGGTTTCGACAGCGGCTTGAGATAATGTGTTTGATGTCCCTTGCGCATATCGCTTAAGTAAAGGAGCCAGCTCTTTTTTAGTCGTTAATACATAATGGCTTTCCGTTTCAAAAATATGCAAAGCTGAGTGCGAGTTTTGAGTGTAAGATTCTTTTAATTCTTTCACTAAACTTGTGACTTCTGCTTCGCTGAGATTTAACAGTCCGCTTAATTCTTCATTACTGATTCCTTCCTCGCCAACAATAAAAAGAAGGGCTTCAAGTTCACTTAATTTCGTCATGTTCGGTATCTCCTACTGCTGGATAAAGCATAATTGATTCATAATTTTCTTTTTGTTGCGCAATAATCTGTCCTTTTTTCATCAACTCTAGCAAAGCCATAAAAGTAGTGACAACTTCACTTTTGGAAGGCGACTCAAAAAAAGAGTCGAAGGTACAGCCATGCGTATTTCTTTTTATACGCTCTTCGATAAAGATCATTCGTTCTTCGATCGTTGTATCATCGGGCGTGATCGTTTTTTCCACTTTTTGAGAAAATTTCTTACGTTCTAAGATTTTCTGCATGGCACGGATCAAATCGATTTTTTTGACTTGTCCTCGCTTCAACGGCTTTTCAACATCCGCCAATCCATCGATGTTCATAGGGTCTTTTGTGTAATAAAGACTTCGTTCCTCTGCTTTTTCTGTTAATTTTTCAGCCGCATACTTATACTTACGGTATTCTAAAAGCTGAGTGACCAATTCTTCTCGAGGATCTTCTTCCCATAATTCTTCATCGTCTGTGACGAATTCTTGGACAGGAAGCAATGTCTTGCTTTTGATTGCCATCAATGTAGCAGCCATCACTAAGTATTCTCCTGCAACAGCTAGCTCTAGTGTTTTCATTGTATGGATATAATTCATGTATTGCTCCGTGATCGTAGCGATCGGTATATCATATATATCGATTTCCATTTGCTGAATCAGATGAAGCAGCAGATCGAGAGGACCCTCGAATACATCTAATTTAATATTGATCTCCGTCAACTCATTCACTCTTTCTTCTTTTTCTTTGCTAGCCATTTTCCAATGTAAGGCTCTGTGATTTCAGTTGCACGGATGGAGACATCCGGGTACTTTTCCTGTAATTCATCTAACATTTGAAAGCCCATATTCTCACCGCGATAAGACGGATTCAAAGAAATGTCATGGATGATCAGCTGATCGTTCGTTGCCCAGTAAATACCAATAATCCCTTGAATGTTGGTTGAACCTTCTGGCGTAAAGAAAAAAAGTTCATAATCGTCTTCAGATTCGTACGTATCAATCTCCTTCAACAAAGAAGTTTTACCTGTCAGTTTCTTATGGAAACTCAATAGTCCCATAGCAATTTTACGGTTTTCTTTCCGGTAATGTGTTAACATCTTCTCACCTTCCTATGACTAAGCCCTTGGAAAATGCTGCTTATAAACATCCGTCATTCTTTTCTTCGTGATATGTGTATAAATCTGAGTCGTAGAGATATCCGCGTGACCTAACAATTCCTGTACTGTCCGCAAATCAGCTCCATTTTCTAGCAGATGTGTGGCAAAGCTATGCCGCAGCGTATGTGGTGTTACTTCTTTGTAAATCCCAGCCTCTCGTACTAGCTGCTTCAGATTTTTCCAGATTCCTTGCCGAGAAAGACCTTTCCCATGATTATTGACAAATACATGCATTTCAGATGCGTCCTTTACAAGTAATGGACGTGCTTCGTCTAAGTAGCGTTCCAGCCATTGGATCGCATAATCACCTAAAGGAATGATCCGCTCTTTATCTCCTTTTCCAACTGTCTGTACCAGTCCAAGGGAAAGATGAAGATCTCCCAATTTTAATCCAATCAATTCACTGACGCGCATCCCAGTAGCATACATGACTTCCAAGATTGCACGATCTCTTATCCCTAACGTTTTTGTCGTATCAGGTGCTTCAATCAGCTTTTCTACTTCTGTCAGAGTCAATGTACTTGGTAATTTCTGTGCTTTCTTCGGCGTATCGATATGCTGCATCGGATCATGATCAGTGATACGCTCTTGCCGTAAAAACTGATGGAATCTTCTGAGACTTGAGATCATCCGAGTAACAGTTGCTGTCGCTTTTTTTTCTTCATGCAACTTCTCCAGAAAACGGATGACTAAAAAGCGATCGACATCCTGCCATGAAGCAATTTTCTGCTCCTGTAGAAAATGCAAGTACTGTTCCAAATCACGTTCATAGCTTTGTCGTGTATTGGCGGACAATCCCCGTTCAATATTCAAGTAGTGGAGATAATCGTTGATTTGCTCTTTCATAATAATCCCCCTCATGCCTCTCTATCATATCAGATACCGCTTCATTCTGATAGTCTTTTTCCATAATCTGAGCAAAGAAAAAGCCGTCTAGACACTCAGACGGACTGGTTTCTTTTTTCTTTTTCATAGCATTCCTGACAGATTCCATGGAACGTTAGCCGATGATCTTTTACTAAAAAATGATAACGTTCTTCTACTACTTGCTCCACTTCAAGTAAAAGATCCTCTTCTACTTCCTCGATCGTGCCGCAGTTCAAGCATAGTAAATGATGATGGAAATGTTTGGCGCCTTCTTTTCTCAAATCATAACGGGCTAATCCATCATTAAAACTTACTTTATCGACAATTTTCAATTCTGTCAAGATTTCAAGGGTTCGATAAACAGTAGCAAGTCCAATTTCCGGACTCTTTTTTTTCACTAAAAAGAAGATTTCTTCTGCAGATAAATGCTCTTTCTCATTTTCCAAAAGCACAAGCAGAGTAGCTTCTCTTTGCGGTGTCAGCTTAAACCCCGCTTCATGTAGCTGCTGTTTTGTTTTTTTCATCGCCGAAATAGCATTCATGACCATTTACTCAACCCCAACAATTTATAATAATTACAATTTAGGAAAACAATAACACTGTGTTAATTAAAATTATTATAAGCTAGTTAAGAAAAACATGCAAGGGATTCTCAATTAGATTTTTTGACTAATTTTGTCACACCGTTTTCTTGTTTAATCAGTCCTTGTTTCAAAAGATTGCCTAATGCGCGCTTAAATGCTCCTTTGCTGATACCAAAAGCTTTCATGATTTCTTCTGGATCCGATTTATCTGTAAAGTTGATTTGCTGATCTGCAGAACGTTCTAAAATGGTTAAAATCATTTGTGCATCATCTGATATAGCTTCATATGCTCTTGGCTTCAATGAAAGATTCAGTACACCGTCTGGTCGGACACCAATCACTCGACCTTTTATCTGCTCGCCTAGACGAGGTTCATTATATCGTTCAGAAGGATGGATAAACCCAAGATAGAAATCTTCCGTTAAAACGTACGTACCTGTTAATTTCAAGCGGTATGCTGTTCCTATCACATCTTTGTTTTTCATTTCTTCTGTTCCATATTTGCTTAAAGATTTGAATATTTTTTCATCTGCTAAACTCCCCCAAATACGGTCTTTTGCATCAACTCTAAGGGAAATCATCAAGCGATCCCCTTTTTTAGGCCATAGCTCTGTCATTGTCGGCAATTCATCAAGAGATACGACAAAGTCTTTATCTGGAAGACCGATATCGACAAACGCACCTAAATCTTTTCGTGTAGCAGTAACGATTCCAAAAGCGTAATGACCGATACGGCTTTTAGGAATTTGTGTAGTGATCCGATTTTCATGTTTTTGATTTTGATAACCGAATCCTTCAACTGCTTCACCGATTTTGTGTTCACCTTCTGATTTGCTTAAGCCAAAGGTTTGTCCGTTTTTTTGGACAAAGTAGTTTTTTCCATTTTCATCAATAATAATACCTGTAAATATAGTTGCTAATAAATCGTTCATTTTTTTCTCCCTCTATAGTGAAAGGTTTTCTTAATACATTTCTTTGCTATCATAACATAATGTTTTCTGATTGAATAGCTGACCCTTGCTTAAGGGAAATGAAAAAGGGAGTATGACAAAAATTGTGTCACATTCCCCTTTTTCGAGCAAGCGGTATTCAATCAGTTAGTCTTCGGTACTAGATCAAGAAGCGGGAAAATATGAGAAGCTGATTTTCCTGTTTTTTTTCTCTAATACTCAGAATAAAATGCTGATTTTACAATCTCTTTCTTAAACGGTGTTCTCTTGCCAACTCTGACTCACAATTCACAATAGTCAGTCATAAACTATGAGAAGCTGATTTTTGAAATTGTTCCTTGTGACTCAGAATTAAACGGCAGGCTCACAGCCTCTTTCATTTGCCTAAAATTAATTGCTCCCATTTCCTCCGAACCATCCAGTTTTACAGTTGATGGTTACGATGTAAAATGGCAAAGCACTTTCTCCAATGCCTTTCATCAATGCAGATTTTGTTGAAGTGGCATATAGATTGTAATAGCCTTCCCCATTTTCGATTCTGGCTTTTTCTAATCTGTATCCTCCTTCAACGATATATCCACGTTGGATACATGTAGCAATCACTTTGCTTTGGACACCTGGTGCCCACGTCCATGCTGGATTAGATGCATCGGCAATATCACTTGCTCTGGCAGATTTGATTGGCTGATTCGCTGAGTTTGAAGAGGAAGGGGTCGAGGATGCCGCTTCTTGCTGTGCTGCTTGTGCGACCGCAGCTTGTTGAGCGGCTTGAGCTGCAGCTGCTGCTTGAGCGGCTTGTTTTGCTTGTTCTTCAGCTGCTTTTTTCGCTTCTTCTGCTTTTTTCTTTTCCTCTTCTTCTTTTTTCTCTTTATCAGTGAGCATCTTATCTACTTGTTTCAATTGTTCATTCAACTGAGCAGATAGATCTGTATTTTTCACTTTTTCTACTGCTTCTTTTGCCGTCTTGTATTGGTCGCGTGTTGCTGAATCCACTACTTTTCCGTCTTTAAAGACTATAGCTGTTTTTTCTTTAGCTGTTTGCAATTCAGCATATTGATTTTTAGCTTCTGTTTGTGCTTGTTGAATCAATTTTCCAAAATCTGTGTTATCCGTTTCGATTGCTTGGATCTCTTTATCTGCTTTCAACTTGATGTCATCTGCTAGATGATCATCGACGATGGCAGGTGCTATGAACCACTCATTCACTTTTTGGATATCTCGGATCTTAGATTGGATATCTTGGTAAGTTGTTTCTAACTCTGAATATCCTTTTTCATTCTTAAGACTGGATAAATCATTTTTTAGTTTTGATAAATCTTGATGAATCATATCTGCACGAATAAATTGATGGTGATCATCTGTATAAAAGGCAGCAAGTTTCTCATGAAGTTCTTCCATTTGTTGCTGTCTTTTTGCTTCTGCTGCTACTTCGGCTTCTACTTTTTGATGATGGTCATAATAAGCCCAGCCTCCCCCACCTAGTAGAAGAACTGCTGCTAAAGCGAGATACGGCACTTTTTTTGATTTTTTCTTTTGTGTCTTATCTAAATCTTTTTTTTCTGGGTTTGATTCTTGAGGCGTTTTTTCAGTATTTGGCACGATTGTTATTGGTTCTGTTTCTGCTTCAATCAGCTCAGGCTGGTTCTCTTCTTTTTCTATTTTACCTTCAAGAGCAGTGCTATCTTCACTTGCAGATTGAGTTTCAGCATCGGCTTCATTATTTATTCCATCCGACTCTGTTGCCTTCTTGTCTGCTTTTTCGAGCATTTCTTTTTTATCTGCTTCCGGCAACCCATTCGATTTCTCGTCTTCTGATTGTTTTTCAGACAATGTTTCAGTTTTTTCCGGGATATCCGTTTTTAGATCATTCGTTTTTAATGATTCTTTACCTGCAGCGTTTACTCCACTAATGTCTTTTTCAGTGTCTTTTTCAGCTTCATGTTCTGGTTCTACTTTGTTTTCCTGTGCAATTTTTTCACTGATCATTTTGAGCAGCTCTTTCGCGTGCTCTTCTTTTGTATCTTCACGATGTGCTTTGATATAGGCGGATAGTATAGAATTTTCTTCCTCATTATCGACGATTTCTTTTAGTTCAGCTACTCTTCTTTTTTGTTTTGATTCAAGGGTTTCTTCTTGATTCTTTCCTGATGTTTCCGAAGTCTCATGAACAGTTGCTTTCTTCTGTTCCCTTTTTTCTTTATTGGCTACTTTATCGTGAGTAGATGATACATCGTCTTCTGGTTCTGCTTTTTCGAATAATTCCATTACAGATTCTAGAGGTAAATCTTTCAATTCCGACCATTCGATTGGATCGTTTAATTCTGTATCAGGAAAGACTGCATCTTCAGTTGATTTATCCTGCATAGCTGCATCTGTATTTGTTTCTTCAATTGATTCTTTTATTTGCTGATCTTCTGCAGTTAGTTGATGACCGCAGTCTGGACAGATAGTATTCTGCTCCATTTTTTTCGATCCGCAATTTGGACATTTTTTCATCACTTAGCGATCGGCTCCTTTACTAGGTTTACGCTACCATTTAATCTATCATATTCTATACGTCACGCCAATAGCTTATTTTTAGGATTTACTTAAAAATAATGAATGAATTTCCTTCCTATAGAAAAAAAAGCTTGAGACCGCGTAGTCCCAAGCTTTTTTTCTTTTAAAATAAACCAAACCATTTTACTGATTTCTCTTCTGGTCAATAGTTCATGCTTATTCTAAGAAGTCTTTTAATTGTTTTGAACGAGAAGGATGGCGTAATTTTCTCAACGCTTTAGCCTCGATCTGACGAATACGTTCCCGAGTAACACCAAATACTTTCCCTACTTCTTCCAATGTTCTCGTCCGGCCATCATCTAAACCAAAACGTAAGCGAAGGACATTTTCCTCCCGGTCAGTCAATGTATCTAGTACATCTTCCAATTGTTCTTTTAGTAACTCATAAGCTGCGTGTTCTGCTGGACTTGTTGCTTCCTGGTCTTCTATGAAATCACCTAAGTGAGAGTCATCTTCTTCACCGATTGGCGTTTCAAGTGAAACAGGTTCTTGCGCGATTTTCAAGATTTCTCGGACTTTTTCTGTTGGAAGATCCATTTCCGCACCGATTTCTTCTGGCGTAGGTTCTCTTCCAAGGTCTTGCAGCAATTGACGTTGGATACGTATCAATTTATTAATTGTTTCAACCATATGAACTGGAATACGGATCGTACGTGCTTGGTCAGCGATTGCTCGAGTGATGGCTTGACGAATCCACCATGTAGCATAGGTTGAAAACTTAAATCCTTTGCGGTAGTCAAATTTTTCAACTGCCTTCATCAGTCCCATGTTTCCTTCTTGGATCAAGTCAAGGAACTGCATGCCTCGTCCTACATAACGTTTAGCGATACTTACTACTAAACGAAGGTTTGCTTCTGCCAGACGCTGTTTCGCTTCTTGGTCGCCTTCTTCGATTTTCAATGCTAACGCTACTTCTTCTTCCGCAGTTAAAAGGGAGACACGGCCAATTTCTTTCAGATACATACGAACCGGGTCATTGATTTTTACACCGGTTGGCGCAGATAGATCTTCTGTTTTTGCTTGTTCAGCTTTTTTCTCAGCACTCTTCAAGCTGTGAATTGATGGATCACCATTTTCATCCACCACACTGATACCTGCGTCTTCAATCTTTTGGATCAATTTGTCCATTTCATCTGCATTCAAAGTGAATGGTGTAGCAAGCTGATTGGATAAATCATCATATACAACTTGTCGTTTGGGTTTGTTTTCTTTGATGAAAGCTGCTACTGCTGCTTCATACGTTTTTTTATCTGTTCCATTTGCCATAAAAGAAGGCCCCCCTTGAGTAGCTATTTGGCTTGTTTTAACTGTTTCGTTAAATTGATGATTTCAATCGTCAATTCAAGCTCAAGCTGTTTGTTTCCAGTACGTCTGGCTTCTTGCTGCATTTGTTTTTTTAATGTTATTTCATCAGCTAAGCCAGATTTGCTGATCACATCTAGCAAGTCTTGGATTTCTCGTGGCGAACTTTCTTCTGCCACCGGTAAATATTCGATCTCCACCACCAACCGCCTTAAATTTTCATCTTGCAAAAAGTCTAAAAACTCTGCAAGGTTGAATTCATAATGTTGTGAGACATATGCATCGAATAAAAAATAAACTTCTGCATATGCATCATGAATAAACTGAAATTCTCGTTCTTTTAAAGTATTACGGACAGAAACTTCTTTAAATGCACGATATAATAGAATCTGCTCTGCCTTTTCTACTTGCGTCAATGGTCTCTTTTTTCGTGCAGTTTCTTGTCTCGTAACCTGAGTGTGTTGACTTTCCTGAGGTTCTTGACGATTTTGCTGATTTGTCCTTCGAAGATCGCGCAGTTGTTTTTGTATCGTCTCTCTGCCGATCTGAAACTCTGTTGACAGTTGAGATAGATACATATCTTGTTCGATTGGTGAAACAACTCGACTAAGTTCAACTAGTAATTCTTCGAGGTATTCGATCTTGTCTTTTTCATTATCTAAATTTTTCCCTTGTTTTAAATAACGTGATTTAAAAGTAAAGACTGTTTCGCGCCCATGAGCCACTAATTCTTGGAAAGATGCTTCTCCATACTTACGCAGATATTCATCCGGGTCGAGTTTTTCTGGAACGACTACGACAGAAAGTGCTAAGCGACTGTTTTGCCGAAGCAATTCAATGCCTCGATTGGTTGCTTCAAAACCTGCGTTGTCTCCGTCATAGCAAAAGACCAATTCTTTCGTCAGCTTTTCCATTTGTTGGATCTGTTGAGCTGTTAGACTTGTCCCCATAGAAGCTAATCCAGTTTTGATACCAGCCTGCCATGCAGCAATCACATCCATAAACCCTTCGAACAACAAAATTTCTCCGTTTTTCCGGATATCGCTTCTTGCTTTATCAAGATTAAATAAAACTTGTCTTTTATTGAACAGTTCTGTTTCTGGACTATTCAAGTATTTGGGCTGATCTTTTTCCTGCCCTTTTTCAGGTGCAAGCCAGCGTCCTGAAAAACCGATCGTCTGGCCTTGAGAATTACGAAGTGGAAACATCACTCTTTGATAAAAACGATCAGACATACGGCCATCATCATGCGTGACAAACAATCCAGAGCGTTCTAACAATTCATTTGAAATTGATTCATTCTTGAATACTTGCTGAAGAAAAGAACGCTCATTAGGTGCAAAACCTATGTTGAATTCTTCAATTAATTCTAAAGACAACCCACGACTTTGCAAATATTCTAAAGCTGGCTGTCCAGCTTTTGTATGCAATAGCATGTGATGATAGATTTCCGCTGCTTTTTCATGAGCAGCAATCAGTTTCCCCGTAGCAGATTCAGGATTTTGGACAGCTATAGTACGCTGACGCCATTGATCTTCTAACGGTATCTGTTCGAAGTCTGCCACTTTTACCACTGCTTCTGGAAAACTTAGACCTTCTAGTTCTTGAAGAAAAGTAAACACGTTTCCGCCCTTACCACAACCAAAGCAATGAAAAATCTGCTTGTCTTCTGCAACAGAAAAAGACGGTGTACGTTCTTCATGAAAAGGACACAGCCCCAAGTAATTTTTACCAGACTTTTTCAACTGGACATATTGTCCAATCACCTCAACGATATTCGTTTGACTGCGTACTGTTTCGATAACCTCTCGAGGAATCCGTTGAGCCATTTTTTCACCCCCTGCTCTATTGATATCTTTTGGGTTTAACAGAAGATATTTCAGGAGAATAACCGGTAAAAAATCGCACTAACTGAAATCAGTGCGATTTTAAAGGACACAATTATACATGTTTGATTGTATCATATTTCATTGCTTTTTCAAGTATAACACATTTCTATCTCATTAAGCATCAATTTGCTACTCTTTTCAGTAACTGATTTTGAATATCAGCCTTACAGTACAATACTCGAAGAACAATATTTACGAGCATGAATACAAAGAAGTATCCTACGCTCTCTCCCAACCCTAAGTTTACTTCCAAAATTCCATGGAACAGCATTGCAGCTACATATATCCCTACGATCGTCGTTACTGCTAGGAAGATGCGCAATGGGTTGAAGGGATAACAAGCTTTTACAACTGCCATGCAACTGATCCCAATCAGCAAGTAATACATCAAAGTAGTAGTTTCAGCATTTCCCCATGCGAATGTTTTTCCAAGTAGATACACCGCAATGATATTCACTACTACAAGCAAGGCATTTGGTAAAGCATTAATAAGTGCTGTAGGCAAATAACGGTAAGTGATTTTTCTTTTATCTTGTTCAAAAGATAAAAAGAAGGAAGGATACCCTTCAATCGCTAAATCAATCAGCGTGATTTGGATAGGGATAAACGGAAATCCAATTGCTGTAACGGCACATATAATCGATAAAATAAATGAATAAATCGTTTTGATAAAAAAGATGCCTGAAACTTTCGTCACATTGTTGACCACTCGGCGTCCTTCAAACAGGACTTCTGGCAATGTAGTAAAATCAGAGTCCAACAATACCAGATTCGCAATCTGACGTGTTGCTCCATCACCTTCTGCCATAGCAATGCTGCAATCTGCTTCTCTTAACGCCAAAACATCATTCACACCGTCGCCTGTCATTGCAACCGTTCTGCCGCTTTCTTTCAATTCATTTACCAGCAATTTCTTTTGCTGAGGACTCACTCGTCCAAAAACCGTATAGCGATGAGCAGCTTCTCGCACTTCCATTTCTTCAGTAATTTGAGAAAGATCGACATACGCATCATAATTCGGTAATCCTGCACGTCTAGCGATATTGGAGACAGTAAAAGGATTGTCTCCAGAAATCACTTTCAGATCCACACCTTCCTCATGAAGATAAGCTAGTGTTTCTTGAGCGTTTTTTCGGATTGGATCATCGATTTCAAACAGAGCAACCGGCTCAACAAATGCTGGTTTTTCTTCGTTCAATTGCTGATTTGGAGCGATCCCCAACATAAGTACGCGATATCCATTCGCTTGGGCTGTTTTTAGACTGTCCGGAAGCCGATCTTCTTCCACCAAACGTTCAGGCGCTCCTACGTACACGACTCCCAGTTCTGGAAATTCCATCGCGCCCCATTTGCGATCAGAAGAAAATGCGACTTTGTTTGTCACATCATACCGATTAGAAAGCTCAAAATAATCTCTCATAGCCCGCATAGTGATGTTGTTATCACTGCTTTCTGCCAGATACGTCCCCATAATTTCTGGGATGGCTTTCTCGTACAGCGGATGTAGTGCTTCTACCCGCTGGATACTCATTTTTCCTTCAGTAATGGTCCCTGTTTTATCCAAGCATAATGTATCGACATGGGCCAGCGTTTCAATTGAATACATGTCTTGAACAAGGATTCGTTTTTTTGCCAGTTTGGTTACCCCTGTCGTTAATGCAATACTTATTAGCAATACCAAACCCTTTGGAAGCATGCCTAACAAAGCTGCTGCAGATGCAATAACAGAAATTTTGATAGAAGCATCGCGGATGAACAGTGCTTCCAAAAATAGTATGATCCCCAAAGGAATAATCACGAAACTAGTGAATTTGGATACTTTGCGAATCGAATCTACAAGTTCAGAACGAATAGCTTTGTGAGTCTTTGCCTCGCTAGTCAAGCGGACAGCATAATTATCTGCACCTACTCGGATAACTTCAGCCATGACAGAACCGCTTGTCAAAAAGCTTCCAGAAAGCAATTCAGCTCCAGTTTCTTTGACAATCAAATCAGATTCGCCTGTCAAAAGAGCTTCATTTGCTTCTGCCCGTCCAGATATAACCTGTAAATCGGCTGGTATCTGTTCTCCTGCTCCGATTTTTACCAAATCTCCTAATACCAGCTCTTTAGTAGAAATCGATTGTTCTTTACCGTCCCGGATTACTAGTACTTCTGATTGGGAAACAATCGATAATTTCCGTACAAGATTTCTTGCATGTATTTCTTGATAAATTCCAATAACGATATTGACGACAATAATTGCTAAATACGCCATGTTGGAATACGCACCTACAAATAACAGACAAATCCCAATACCAAAGTTCAGAAAATTGAATAACGTCAATATATTATCGCTGAATATTTGTTTTGTACTTTTTGATGCATCTTCCTGGTAGTCATTTTGCTGGCCAGAAGCCATTTTCTGAACTACCTCTTGCTGTGTAAGTCCATTCATTTTCTTTTTCTCCATTTTCCGCCAACTTTCAAAAATAATCACGTGTTTAAGTCTAGCGTGTTCCAAGATTAAAAACAACTTGTTTTTATAAAATTTATAGAAAAACACACGAATGATTTTACAAAAAAGATGCCAACCTTTTTGTTTGAATCACCCGTGTGCTGTTTTTATTATCAATCTATCTTTACTTATATTGTTCCTCCAAACGGCTCATCCACCAACCTAGTGCTGTACCGGCTATAAAAAGAACAGGACAAGCTAGTACCCCAGCAACTCCCAATCCCGCGTAATCGGTAGGAATGATCATAATCGTTGAAGCAAAAACTACACCTAAAATGAAATGGAATAGCTTGCTATATGCCTTTGAGAAAATGTAATCCATGATTTTTGACAATCCAAGAACACAAAGAATCCCACCAATTCCGATCGGCACAATCACTTCAAGTCGTACTTCTTTAAATCCGTCAGCCATCGCTTTATACAATCCCATATACACCAAAAAATTAGAAGGGCTCAATCCTGGGACGATCATACCCAAACCAATCAATCCGCCGGCAATCAGCCATGTTCCAAAATTCTGATCGACTTGCCCGTCAAATAATTGAGCGCCGTATAATAAAAACAAATAAGCCAGAACAAAAGTAACAACCATGATGATCACATCAGAAGTATCTCTTCCTTTTTTCCCTGCTTCTTTCCATAACGCAGGAACAGTTCCAGCGATACATCCGACAAAAAACCATAATATCGTTGTTTCATACGCACCTAATAAAAAACTGACTAAAAAAGAAAGTAGAAAGATGCCTGTCACTCCGCCTAGACCAACAGGCAGAAAAAACAAAACATTTTCTTTGAAATTTTTTGTAAGGTGGGCTAAAAAAGAAATCAGCCGCTCATACATGCCAAAGACAGCTGCTAATGCACCACCGCTGACTCCTGGCAAGATAAATCCTGAACCGATAAACATTCCCTTCACAAACCGTAACATCCAGTCTTTGGTTGTGTACCCCACTTTTTGATTTTCCATTTTTTGCCTTTTTTCCACTATTTGCGCACTCCTTCTTTCAACTAATTTTATTCATGATTGAACATTTCCTGCTATTTTACTTAAAGACTTTTTCATAGGTCTCTATTATTTTTTCATTCATTTTGACAATATCAGGATAAAACATGTTACCTCCATTATGATAGAGATAGCCGCCATTGTAAAGCAAGGACTGGATCCGCCAATATCGGTATTGTTTCCCTTCCTCATTTCCTAAAAGTGGGCTCAGCACATCTTTAGAATACGCTTCTGCTAATTCTACTGTGTTTTCTCCGCCATGATTTTTTACATAGGCAATATAATCTTTCCCAAAATTATATGCTTGGACAGCTGTCCATAAATCGCATCCTTGTTTCTTTGCTTCTACTATCATTTCCGCCAAATATTTGACACCTTGATCAATACTGTCAGCTGGATTATCAATGATCTCAGCTTCTCCATGCAGACTTTCCGAGCTCTGCATGAGATCTGTCCCTTTTCCTTTTGATTCGGTCAATATTATCGCCTTGATCAAATTCTCGTAGTTTTCCATATGATAATTTTTTGCAGCTGTTGTTATTTCTATTTGATAGCTTTCCACTCGTTTTACCGAACGATAAGTTCTTCCTCCTAAAAACAACACCGCACCAATAACAGTCAGAATGATCATGTAAAAAAGAATACGGATAATAGATAATCGTTTTCGCTTCATTTCATCACCTAGTTATTTTGACATCTTTTTTTATCTTACTATTTCTTTATCTTCTTGGCTATTTCTTCCTTGATTTCTGTGTACGCCTTAAGAAAAAATGAATTTTCCTGTATTTTTTGTCATCTTACGAAAATGATCGTTGTTTTTCAGTAAAAACAATTGCCCAATGACTGATATAATCGTTATACTTTACACAGTAGGTGATTATGTGAAAAAAGAAAAGAAATATGCAAAAATGCCAGATGGGAGCGAAATTTACTATGAAAAGAGCGGTCAAGGCTTCCCTCTCTTTTTACTGCATGGCAATGACGGCAGCGGCCGCTTTTTTTCAGAACAGGTCCCTGTACTCGAACGCTACTATACCGTGTATCTAGTAGATAGCCGAGGACATGGTCGTTCGACAAACGAAGCATCTATGTTGAATTTTCAGTTAATGGCCGAGGATCTGAATACGATCATGTTGCTGGAAAAAATCGATCAGGCAGATTTTCTTGGATTTAGTGATGGAGCAAATCTAGCACTGGTATTTGCCAGCAGCTTCCCTAAAAAAGTTCATCGATTGATTTTAAATTCTGGAAACACGCTTGTTAAAGGCGTTCGTTTTTCTGCCAGAGTCATCAGTAATATTCATTATGCATGGGTATGGTTACTCTCTTTATTTCGCCCAAGTCTTCGCAAAAATCTTTTAGTTATCAAACTTTTGCTGCATGACATCGGGCTTACAGAAAATGATTTAAAAAAAATCAACTCCCCCACTTTGATCATCGTGGGAAAAAAAGATGTAATCAAGCTAAAACATTCTTTGTATATAGCTAAAACTATACCAAAAGCTTCCTTTGTGCTTGTGAAAGAACAAGGACATGAATTAGCTAGAAAAGATCCTGAACGCTTCAATCGAGAAGTTCTTCAATTTCTTTCTGAAACATAACTATTAGGAATAGAAGGTGATTTATTTGTTAAAAAATACCATACAATGGCTGAAAAACCACCTAGGACTGTTCAAAACAATCTTTTTGATTTCTGTCATTGTTATTATTGTTGGTGAATTGATGTCCATCGGTAAAACTCTATCTATCCAGCAATTAGGAGAAACGTTTGCCACTATACCTGTCTGGAAAAGCGGACTAATGCTATTGATTGGTCTTATCTCTGTGTTACCTATGGTTGGTTATGATATTATTTTGAATCGGATGCTTGAACAAAAGCAGAATCCTCGTTACCTGTTTGAGACAAGCTGGCTGATCAATACGATCAACAATATTGCCGGTTTCGGCGGGTTTGTTAGTGTGGGGCTTCGCTCTGAACTATATGGACAAAAGAAAGAGAGCAGAAACGTGATCCAAGCATTATCGAAAGTTTTCTTGTTTTTGATGGCTGGACTTTCTATTTACAGTCTGCTTTCTTTTTTACTTGTAGTCTTCACGCCAGTTGCTCCTTTTTTGAAGCAATATTGGATATGGTTGATCGGCGGCGGTCTATATTTTCCTGTCGTCTTTTTATTTACTACTTTCAAAAAGAAAGGATTCCTTGGTGGTACCTCACTTAAAACTCAAGGACAGCTATTGCTAGTTTCATTGTTGGAATGGACCGGTGTCCTGTTTAGTTTCCTTTCTGTTGGTTATTTAATGGAAATCCGGATTGATCTGTGGCAAACAATTCCGTTATTCATTGCTGCTTCAGTGATAGGAATCGTGTCTATGATTCCAGGAGAAATTGGGAGTTTCGATGTAATGATGATTATCGGGTTGTCCGCTATTGGTGTGCCAAGAGAAATAGTCGTTGTGTGGATCTTGCTCTATCGCCTGTTCTACTACATCATTCCGTTTTTGATTGGAATCGTCTTTTTCTTCAAAAATATCGGTTCCACTTTTGATCAGCGTTATTCTGGTATCCCTAAACAATTAGCAACAGAAATTGCGCATAAAATCGTGGTTGTCTTATTATACTTTTCTGGAATCATGCTAGTACTTTCTGCCACTATCCCGCAAGCTTTTACAGAGTTTCGCTGGCTTCATAGTTTGAACCCATTGAAATTTCATTTTATTATCCAATTTCCTAGTATACTATTGGGATTTCTTTTAATCATTATGGGCAGAGGGATCGCAGCACGTGTGAAACGAGCATATTTGCCTACAATCTTCTTGATTGTTCTAGCTTTACTTTATGTTTTATTAAGTGATTTTAGTTTCACACCGGTGGTTTTCTTGTCTATTCTGCTTCTGATCATTCTTGCTTCTAAAAACGAATTATTTCGGGAACAATTGATCTATTCATGGGAGTGGCGTACGATCGATGGAATCATTATTGGTGCACTATCCTTGCTTTACATCGTTATTGGAGTATACAATCTGCCGGATTTCCCTCATCGGCGTCACCATTTTATTTCCTTTTTCTTATTTCCTTCTGAAAAGATTTGGTTTTCGGGATTGTTGGCCATCATCGCTGTTAGTTTCATGATCGTTCTATTTGTTCATTTCCTTCAAGGAGAAAAGAAACAGATTGGCGAAGCCTTTAATGAAGAAAAGGCCCTGAAGATCCTTACAACTTATGGGGGAAACTCCGATAGTCAATTGATCTTCTTAAAAGATAAGCGGATGTTTGCCTATGAAAAAGACGGTGAACCAACTGTTCTTCTCCAATTCGCTTGCTTCAATAATAAATGTATTGTAATGGGTGATCCTTCTGGTAAGAAAGAAGATTTTCCAGAAGCAATCGAAGCTTTTATCGAAGAAACAGATCGACTATGCTATTTACCAGTTTTCTACGAAACAAGCGAAGAGATTGTTATGATTTTGCATGAATTCGGCTACGATTTCATTAAGATGGGGGAAGAAGCTTATGTAGACCTGAATAGTTTTACAACTTCAGGGAAAAAAATGAAGGGCACTCGTGCTGTCTTGAATCGGATCGAACGAGAAGGATTTACATTTGATGTCTTACAACCACCATTTTCTACTGAGCAAATGAGTACTTTCAAAAATATCTCTGATAATTGGTTGGGTTCACGAAAGGAAAAAGGGTTTTCTTTAGGCTTTTTCTCTGAAGATTATCTACAAAGAGCGCCTATTGCAGTTGTCAAAAATACCCAAGAAGAAATTGTCGCTTTTGCAACGATCATGCCTACTTACACGAACAATAAAGTAGGAACGATTGATCTGATGCGATATGATCCTAAAAAAGCACCTTCTGGCAGTATGGATTTCTTGTTCTTGCATTTGTTTGCCTATATGAAAGAAGAACATATCCAATGGTTCAATTTAGGGATGGCCCCTCTTTCAAATGTCGGAACTTCCAGAAAGAGTTTTTTACAGGAAAGGATTGCATACTTGGTTTACGAGTTTGGTTCTCATTTTTATTCTTTCCATGGATTAAGAGAATATAAAAGCAAGTACGCTACAAACTGGGTCTCACGTTATACTCTATATTCTAGAGATAGTTGGATTGCATATGTTATGATTGCTTTGCTGATTATTGATAATGCGCCAGTTGAGCAGACACAAGGTAGAATAAGTGGTTTGAAAAAATGGATACGAAGAAAGTATTAAAAACTGCATACCGATAGATGAACACTCTCATGATGAATAAAAGAGACTGAAGTAAAACGAAAGTTCATGCTTCTACAATCTTTTCTTATACAATTGAAGAACAAAGAGCGGTCCAAACAGAAATCCTGTTTGGACCGCTCTTTTATTTTAAACATTTTTCATTACCAAAATATTCGAGTCGCGTTTCTTATGCTTCGATCTCTGTAACGATACCTGAACCTACTGTCCGTCCGCCTTCACGAATTGAGAATGTCGTTCCGTTTTCAACAGCGATTGGATGGATCAAGTCAACATCAATCGTCACGTTGTCACCAGGCATGACCATTTCTGTATCTTCTGGCAATGTGATTGTTCCTGTAACATCAGTTGTGCGGAAGTAGAATTGTGGACGATAGTTGTTGAAGAATGGAGTATGACGTCCACCTTCTTCTTTTGTCAACACGTACACTTCTGCTTTGAATTTTGTATGTGGAGTAATGGAACCTGGTTTAGCAAGTACTTGTCCACGTTCGATATCGTCACGTTGGATCCCCCGTAACAACACGCCTACGTTATCCCCAGCTTCCCCGTAATCTAACGTTTTACGGAACATTTCTACACCGGTTACAACTGCTTTTTGTGTTTCAGGTTTGATCCCTACGATCTCTACCTCATCACCGACACGAACAGCACCACGATCAATACGACCTGAGGCAACAGTTCCTCGGCCTGTAATTGAGAAGACGTCTTCTACTGGCAATAGTAATGGTTTATCTGTATCACGTTCTGGTGTTGGGATATATTCATCTACTGTATCCATCAATTCCATAATAGCAGCTTCAGCATCTGGATCGCCTTGCAATGCTTTTAATGCGGAACCTTTGATCACAGGAGTGTCATCGCCTGGGAAACCATATTCGCTCAATAACTCGCGAACTTCCATTTCTACCAAATCGATCAATTCTTCATCATCGACTAAATCAACTTTATTCAAGAAAACAATCAGGTATTTTACACCAACTTGGCGTGACAATAAAATGTGTTCACGTGTTTGAGGCATCGGACCGTCAGTTGCAGAAACAACTAAGATTGCACCATCCATTTGTGCTGCCCCTGTAATCATGTTTTTCACATAGTCCGCGTGTCCTGGTGCATCAATATGCGCGTAGTGGCGTTTTTCTGTTTCATATTCTACGTGTGCGGTATTGATCGTAATCCCACGTTCACGTTCTTCTGGAGCTGCATCAATACTAGCATAGTCTTGAGGATTTGCTAGGCCTTTTTTGCCTAATACTGTAGTGATCGCAGCAGTTAAAGTAGTTTTCCCATGGTCAACGTGTCCAATCGTACCAATGTTAACGTGTGGTTTACTTCTGTCATAATGTTCTTTTGCCATAATTTACAAACCTCCTAAATAATATAGATCACTGAAAAATTTCAGCTCTCACCTTTTTATTATAGTCTTTTTTTGACTAAATCAAAAAGAATACGTCCGACTTACTTTTTGTAAGATTCGAACTAAGCTTATTATACGTCAATATTGGTCAAAGTCAACTAAGAGCACTCGTCTGTCTTATACGCGAAAAAAGTACCTTTTATAAATAAAAAAATGTGTTTTTTGAGAAAAACTTCAAGATAATCCTTAACTTTCTTTTGAAGCAATAAGAACAAAATGAGGAAAAGTTTAAAATTCAGCTGTTGCCAACATCTTTCAATAGACGAAATCTTCTATTTCGTTAATAATAAGGAAAGAGGTGAAGTACATGAAAAAATTAATTGGCGTACTTGTCGTTTTAGGCATATTTCTCGGCGGAAGTTTTGCAGCTTATCATTATTTTTACGGCGGCGAAGCTTATTATACAAAAATCACGACGAATGGCGAAATGTCAGCTACCCAAGCAGATAGCGGAGAGAAATTCACGACTTATACCTACAAGCAAGCGGCTTATAATAAAGATGGTGAAAAAAAACAGGTGACGCTTCGCGAAGAAAGAGAACATCCATTAAAGATGAATGCGTATCTTAAACTCAAAGTCAATCCTCGTAAAGGTGTATTAAGCTGGGAAGAAATAAAGGCTTCTGAAGTGCCTAAAAATGCGGCAGAAAAAATCGATAATTAGTAAATGGTCTTAAAATTTTATTAGATAAAAAGAGGCTGGGACAGAAGCGTTTAACTCCAAGAAATAAGAAGGAGTTGCTTCTGCTTCCGCCGTTTATACGTGTTTAGAGCGTGAGACAAAAGTGTTCTTTACTTTTGTCTCACGCTCTTTTTTTGTTATATTCGTCTTTTCCAATCCTTCTCTTGACACAATTCATTTAACTGATCACTGGTACTTGAACACCTAATGTTCTAGTCATTTTTATAAACGATTCAATACTTCATCCACATTTTTGATCATCACGGATATCGTACCATCCGGATTATTCACAAATTCAATCAAATCTGGGTTGCGATATACATCTACTGGTACGATCAGTTCGATCCCGTTTGATAGCTTGAATTTTTGTTTTCCAAATTTTTTCTCAGAAATTTCTTGTACTTCTTTTACAGGAGGTGCTTCTGGGACAAATCCTTGCTCTTGTACTTCTTCTTTAAAAGCCATTTTTGCCGTGATGTTTTCCTTGAAGACTTTTTCCGCAATCATCTCATGATCCAACCGACCTTTTTCTTCTATCGTATCATAGACAGCTTCTTTCAAATCAGCCATGATATCAAATTCTTCTGTCTCAAATTTTTTTCCAAGATGCTTGGCTACTTTTTGGATCACTTTTACATTTTCTTCTAAAGAAGGTGCAGGAACACTTTCGATCACTCTTCCAGAAAAATAAAGCTCTTTTTTGCCAGAAAACTCATATTTTTTTTCAATTAATTCGTAGGTCCAATCAGTCAAATTCACAGCGAATGCTTCATCTGCTTTTTGTGTTTTCGCCCCTAGAATTGCTCGATTCAAAATCAAGCGGTTGTCGATCCCTGCTTCGTCTGCTTCAACAAAGTGAGTGTAAGCCTCACGATAATTGACTTTCAATAAAGATAAGTACATCACTGTATCTAATTCATACAAGACAACAAATACATCTGCACTAGGTGCTTCTTCACTTTCTTGGTAGATATCGAACCACCGCTGAACGATTGCTTCACTTGCTTCCACAAAATTTTCTTGAGCGATTTTAAGTGATTCAACGACCATGCTTTCTTCTGCTAGTTGTCCAGTTTTTGTTTGAGCAGAAGAGATTTTTTGTATCTTCTTTTGAAGAAAATCACGAATATATTCTTTTGTCAGATCTAGCTCTTTTTGTGAAAAGACTGGAGAACCAGTTTCTCTGTCAATAATATGCAGAATTGCTTTTTTTAAATAGATATCCATTTTCTCATTCCCTTCTGTCTTAGTTTACGGAAAAAAAATCAAAAATACCAGAATCAAAATCATTTTCTTTTAAACAAAAATTTCAAGAGTAGAAACAAAATGGATTCTTTTTTTCGAAAAATGCGCTACACTTATAGTTGAACGAATAAAAAAGGAGCTGAAAGTATGAATTCATTAACAAGCACTTATCGTCTATCAAATGGTTACGAAATCCCGGTAGTAGGATTCGGCACATGGCAAACACCTGATGGGGATGTCGCTGTTTCCTCTGTTAAAGAAGCGCTGGCTGCAGGTTATCGCCATATCGATACTGCCCAAGGATACAAGAATGAAGAAAGTGTCGGCCAAGCGATTAAGGAAAGTGGAATTCCTAGAGAAGAGATATTCTTGACAACAAAATTATGGAATGCAAACCACAGCTATGAACTTGTGATGTCTTCTTTTGAAGAATCATTGAAGAAGCTCCAAACAGATTATTTAGATCTGTTTTTGATCCACTGGCCAAACCCTGTTGCTTTTCGTGATAATTGGGAACAAGCAAATGCAGATACATGGCGAGCATTTGAAGAACTGTATGAAGCAGGTAAAATCAAAGCAATCGGTGTGAGCAATTTCTTACCCCACCATCTAGATACACTAGCAAAAACAGCAAAAATTATGCCGATGGTCAATCAAGTTTTCCTTGCACCAGGCGAATTACAGCCAACTGTAGTTGAGTATGCAAAAAAACATGATATGATCCTCGAAGCATATAGTCCATTAGGCACTGGTAAAATCTTCGATGTGCCTGAAATGAAACAAATCGCTGAAGCACATGACAAGACGATTGCACAAGTTGCTTTGCGTTGGTCGCTGCAACACGAATTCCTTCCTCTTCCTAAGTCAGTGACACCAAGCAGAATCAAAGAAAATACTGAATTATTTGATTTTGAATTAACAGAAGAAGAAATGAAACAAATCGATCAGTTAGATGGTGTAGTCGGCAAAGCAAAAGACCCAGATACTACCCAATTTTAAGTCGAAAGGTGATTTTATGGATCCAATCGAACGCTTGAATTCTCTCTCGGAAGAAGTTACCCAGACTTTTCATTCCGATTTTGTCTTTTTGATCGATGCAGAGAAAATCCAACATTTTCCTGCAAGAAACTGGACACATGATCAAATCATCGAAGAACTGAAAAAACGGTTCGATCATTCGCTAATGGTCAAACCCTGGCACGAACATGAAGTCATTTATTCACCTGAACTACCTGTTTTTGCCTTGATACCGAAAAAATAGAAAGAATGGAACGGATTATGTATATATACATAATCCGTTCCATTTTTTATTTTTCTTTCAAAAAACGGGAAAATACGCAAATTTTTCTGTTGTAATTTGCGTATACGCAAGTTTTTTTGCATTATTCCTTTTCATTTGGCTGTTTTTTTCTTATAATCGAAAGGGTATGAGCGAAGGAGAGAACATATGAAGAAAAAACAGAAACAAAAATTATTAAATCAATTCCGTCCTTCATTGGATGGTGTAAGAGGACAATTATTCCGTTCTCTAGAAGAAGAGAGCTTGCGACGTTATGGTTTGCCGTTACAAGTCATGCTTGATCCCAAAAACCGTCAAATCTTAACGATCGGATTAGCTGGGAAAACAAATGAAGATACACGGATCAACGTGCCAATCGATGACAACTTCAATACTGTATTAAAGAGAATTCGTTCAGGAGAAAACGGGATTTTCGAACGATTCCGTGACAATCTTCTTATTGAAATCGTGTCTTACTGGAATGATCAACGATTGAAAAACGATGAACCAACTGCGCAAGCTGTTGCGACACCAGTTACAGAAGAAACAGTCAGTGTGCCAGAAGAAAAAACGGAAAAACCAAAAGCGGACACAACTGAAAATACACGCTCAACTGATACGAATGCCGCTTTAAGTTTTGCTGATTTTTCAAAAGCCGTTGCTGAGTATCCTAAATTTTACACAGAACAAAATGAACATGAAGTAGTTATTAATGAAAAAAATGCTGATGAACCTCGTAAATTAGCAACTATTTCTATGACTACTGAAAATGAGTTCGTTATCGAAAAAGCACTCGAACGGAAATACAAAGTCAAATTGACTTTGATTCCTTTGATCGAACAATTTGCAGCGACAGCGATTACTGATCGATAAAAATTCTATTTGTCATAAAAGGCTGGGATTTAAAATCCCAGCCTTTTTAGTCATATAATAATTTCTACAGCAAGTAAAAAGAAATTCCTTCTAACATCAGGCTCAAATATCAGCTTGACCTGTCCAACAAATCACCTATGATCCTACAATGTTAGGCGACTTCTCTTCTACCTGAAGATATCTTGGAGTTGCCTGATTTCTTAAGATGCCTAACCTTAACTATAAAAAATTCTAATAATAAACATATTTTCTGATAGAGAAAAAAGAAAGATCTGCAGTAAATAAAATAACTGTAAATCTTGCTTTATTCTTCTAAAAATATTGCTTTTTTATTTTTCCCGGATTTTTTCCAATATTTGTATAGCTGTCTGCTGGTTCATCTTTTCTGCTTCACGTAATTTTTTCGCAACTTGCTCGATTTCCTCACCAATAGCCCCAATTGAGATCGCTAATGAACGAGCTTGAAGTCCCATGTGGCCTTTTTGGATTCCTTCTGTAACTAATGCACGCAAAGCAGCCAGGTTTTGAGCTAACCCTACTGCAGCAATTACTTGTGCTAGTTCCTTGGCTGAATCAATATCTAACATAGCTAAAGATGCTTTTGCTTTTGGCAGGATATTGGAAGCTCCGCCTACTGTGGCAACAGCCAAAGGCACCGTTAGTTTTCCAACTAGTTTATCCCCTTTGATCTGCCAGTCTGTTAATCCTTGGTATAATCCATTTCTTGCCGCGTAGGCGTGGATCGAAGCGCTAACCGCACGTGTATCATTTCCTGTAGCTGCCACTACAGCTTCTATACCATTCATGATCCCTTTGTTGTGCGTTGCTGCACGGTAAGGGTCAAGCTTCGCATATTCCCCTGCCTGTTGGATTTTTTTGGCAATTTGTTCACCGATTTCTTTGTTTCTCCCTAAGCGTTCGAATGGGATTTCACAACAGGCAGAAGCCAATGATTCTGTAGCAAAATTACTTAAAATACTGAATAGAATCTCTTCTTCAGGGAACCACTCCCGTAACTTGTTTGCCACACTCTCAAGAATCGAGTTGATCATGTTAGCGCCCATTGCATCTTTTACATCCACTAAAAAATCAATAGATAAGTATGCATGGAAACTCCCCATGAATTCCCGAGTAGAGATATCTTGAACACCGCCCCCGCGTTTCACGATTGAAGGATAACTTTCATTTGCACAAAGAATCAGCTCTTCTTTTCGATGATTAACTGCATTGATCACTGCTTGATACTCCGATTTTCCTGATAGAACGATTTGCCCTCGCATCAGCCGCTGAGGTGTTTCTGCGCAGATATTTCCACAGATTTTTGCACCATTACTTGCAGCTGCAATGACAGATGGTTCCTCTGTTGCCATCGGAATCCATTTTTTCTTGCCATTGATTTGAAAATTCTGCGCGATGCCCATTGGGATTTCCACTTCACTCACTTGGTTTTCGATCATGTGATCGGAGAGCTCTTCAGAAAGTGTTTGTTCCTGAAAAATCAACGCAGTTTCTTGTGTCAATACATTTTTTTCTATTAATTGACTGCGCCGTTCAGATGGCGTAAGCTGATAAAACTTTTTTTTTTGCACATCCTTATGTGTTTGCTCCATATTCGCTTCTAACAAGACTGCCAAGCCTAAACCTCCACCAATACATAATGAAGCAATACCGTATCTCTTCTGTTCACGAAGCAATCCGTAAGCTAATGTAGTCAAGATACGTGCACCGCTTGCACCAATTGGATGGCCTAATGCGATTGCTCCTCCATATATATTGACCTTTTCTTCATCTAACTGCAGTTCTTGGCTAACTACGATAGAAGAAGCTGCAAATGCTTCATTGATCTCAAAAAGATCGATTGTTGATAAATTCATTCCTGATCTATCTGTCAATTTTTGAATGGCTTTGATTGGAGCGATTCCCATGATACTTGGGTCAATACCGACCTCCGCTACTTCTTTGATGGTTGCTAAATAAGGCAGATTATTATTTTCTGCGTATTCTTTGGATGCAAGGATCACCACAGAGGCACCGTCATTCAACGGGGAAGCATTTCCTGCTGTTACAGTTCCTTCTTCTGAGAATACTGTACGTAACGTGCCCAGTTTTTCCAATGTACTATTTCCACGAACTGCTTCATCCTCAGATAACACGTCTTCATCAGAAATCTTGACTGGGATGATTTCCTCAGAAAATACACCGACTTCGACAGCATGTGCTGCTTTCAACTGGGACGACAAGGCATAGCGATCCTGCTCTTCTCTGCTCACAGAAAATTGTGTTGCAACCTTCTCTGCGGTTAATCCCATATGTGCATTTGAAAATGCGTCAGTCAATCCGTCGTTGACCATACTGGAAATTGGTTCACCATATTCATTTGTTTCTGACTGATACGGTTTCAGCATAGGTGCTTGAGACATACTCTCTGTTCCGCCGGCTATCACAAGTTCTGCTTCACCTAATTGGATCAGCTGGCGTGCTAAGATCACTGCTTTCATACCAGATCCGCAAACTTCATTGATCGTCATTGCTGGGACATCTACAGGGAGACCGCTGTTCAAAGCAATCTGTCTGGCAACATTTTGACCATTACCAGCTTGCAGGACATTTCCAAATATTACTTGATCGATTTTATCTTTTTTCAGTTTTGTTTTATCTAATAATCCTTTAGTCACAAGTGTGCCTAATTCAACTGCAGTAAATGGACTTAAACTTCCGCGATACTTTCCTATCGGCGTTCTTGCAGCATCTATCATAACGACTTCTTTCAAGTAAGCCACCTCCTACAAAAATATACCATTCTTTGCTGTAAAAACAAATAGCTCTTGTTCCAGTTATTTTTTTCTAAGATTAAATTTTAACAATCCTTAAATATTCTCTTTTTTATATTTCTTTTAATCTTTTTATGATACCTTAGTAAAGTAAGTTTTTTATCATAAGTAAAGAGGTGTTGAAATGAAAATAGGGATTGATCGTCTTTCCTTTTTTATTCCTAATTTATATTTAGATATGACAGAGTTGGCAGAAAGCCGTGGGGATGATCCTGCAAAATACCATATAGGGATTGGTCAAGACCAAATGGCAGTCAATCGTGCAAATGAAGACATCATTACACTAGGAGCAAATGCTGCCAGCAAAATCGTAACAGAAAAAGACCGTGAGCTAATCGACATGGTCATCGTCGGAACAGAATCCGGGATTGATCATTCAAAAGCGAGTGCGGTAATTATCCACCATTTACTGAAAATCCAATCTTTTGCTCGTTCTTTTGAAGTAAAAGAGGCTTGCTACGGTGGCACCGCAGCTTTGCACATGGCGAAAGAATATGTCAAAAATCATCCAGAACGAAAAGTACTAGTCATAGCAAGTGATATTGCTCGTTACGGCTTGGCAAGCGGTGGTGAAGTGACGCAAGGTGTCGGTGCTGTTGCGATGATGATCACTCAAAACCCACGTATTTTATCGATTGAAGACGACAGCGTATTTCTGACAGAAGATATCTATGATTTCTGGCGTCCAGATTATAGCGAATTTCCTGTTGTTGATGGTCCTTTATCTAATTCTACGTATATCGAATCATTCCAAAAAGTTTGGAATCGACATAAAGAATTGTCGGGTCGAGGACTCGAAGATTATCAGGCGATTGCTTTCCATATTCCGTATACTAAGATGGGAAAAAAGGCATTGCAAAGTGTATTAGACCAAACAGACGAAGAAAATCAGGAACGTCTTATGGCTCGCTATGAAGAAAGCATCCGTTACAGCCGACGAATCGGTAATCTTTACACTGGTTCATTATACCTGGGGCTAACTTCTCTACTGGAAAATTCGAAATCACTACAGCCAGGAGATCGCATCGGTCTATTCAGCTACGGTTCTGGTGCAGTAAGTGAATTTTTTACAGGTTATCTGGAAGAAAACTATCAAGAATATCTCTTCGCACAATCTCATCAAGAGATGCTAGATTCTCGAACACGGATCACTGTTGACGAATATGAAACGATTTTCAGTGAGACGCTTCCTGAACACGGAGAATGTGCAGAATATACTTCAGATGTACCTTTTTCGATTACAAAGATCGAAAATGATATTCGTTACTACAAAATATAATAAAATCATAAAAAGAACCCTTCACGAGTCGTGAAAGGTTCTTTTTTTATCTGCGGACCAAAGGAGCAGTCTATAGGTCAGCTTAGTCGTACTAAGGATTTCTCGTTTTTCACTGAATAGTTTGCGAATGTACCTAGTCACAACAGGATCTTTTGCGTACGCGTCATAGTATAGCTTCATCAACTCTTCAGTAATTGATTCCTGTGTAAAATAAGTAAAATCTTTTTTCTTCACTTTGAATCCTTCATCAATTAAGTATGTTTCAAATTGATCCATTACAACTGGCGATGTATTAGGATCTTCTTCTATCATTCCTAGTTGCTTTTCGATAGGATAAAAAACATCATCGATTGATTCCACTACTCTGATTATCACGCACCATTTGCTTGACTTTTTCATCAATTTTTCTAATTGAATAAGATGTACCAATGCTGGATTTACTGCTGTAAAAACCATTTCATATGTCTCATTTGATTGGATAAATTCTTCTAACGACTGTTTGATAAAGGAAACATTTGGCAACTCATTTTTTTCTGCTTCTTTTTTTGCATTTTCTAGCATTCCTGAAGAAAAATCGATCAAATCATAGCGATTAATTTCTTTTGCTAAGGAAAGAAATCTGCCAGATCCTCCAGCAACGTCTGCTGCTGTTTCAGCAGGCAGGACTTTCTCCGTTTTCAGATAATTTTTTACATCTTCAGCAATAGTTACTTGCGATTCTTGCTGGATTTCATAATATTCTTCAGCAAATTCATCCCATTCTTTTTCATTCATTTGATTTCCTCTAATTTTTTGTTATATGTTTTCACTTTTCGGAATAAATTATTCTCCTCTTTTATCTATTCTATCTCTTTTGATGAATAATAAAATGATTGGCTTTCCGTCTATCATAAATAAAAAAAGGGACTGTGACCAAAGTCGTGTCAAAGTCCCTCTTTCCGAATAAACAGTGTCCAATCAGATGACCCTCAGTATTAGCTCAAAATGCTGATTTTACAACTTCTTCCTTAAACGGTGTTCTCCTGCCAACTCTTCGGTCACAAGTCACAATATTCAACAAACATGAGAAGCTGTTTGTTGAAATTGCACCTTGTGACTCAGAATTAAACGGCAGGCTCACAACCTCGTTGATTCGTTTTATTTATTTCCTTGTACTCGTACAATGATCAATTTAGTGATTTCCATCAAAACAATTGTCACAAGTGCGATTCCCATACATGTAAAGACTTCGGTCAATCCAAATGCTGATGGGATAGAGAAGACTTCTTTCAGTCCTGGGATCATTGTTAAGCAGTAAAGCGCGCTACATACAACTACAGCTAGTAAGACACTTCTGTTAGAGAAGAACCCTGCTTGGATAGCTGTTTGTGTGTTTGAACGTGCTGGGAATGTTTGCAATGTCCGACACCAAATCAATGTTGAAAATGACATGGCTACACCGAATTCAGGTGAATGCTGCATGCCAAGCCATTGAGCAAAGATAACAGCAATCCCAATCAGCACACCACGATACGTTACAGAAATCAATGTTTTGTCCGTAAAGATTCCTGAATTTGGATCTCTTGGCGGGCGGTTCATCGTAGCAGGTTCAGCTTTTTCTGTACCTAATGCAATTGCTGGCAGTGAATCATTGACTAAATTGATGAACAACAGTTGTAATGCTGTAAATGGATTGGACCAGTCAGCAACTAAGGCAAAGATGATCGCAATGATCGCACCTAAATTTCCTGCAAATAGATAAGAAATAGCTTTCTTGATATTATCAAACACATTACGTCCTACTTCTACTGCGCTGACAATAGAAGCAAAGTTATCATCCGTCAATACCATCGCTGCTGCATCTTTTGCCACATCTGTACCCGTTCCCATAGCAATTCCGATGTCTGCTTGTTTCAATGCTGGTGCGTCATTTACACCATCACCTGTCATAGCTGAGATATGACCTTTATTTTGCCAAGCACGAACGATACGAATTTTATTCTCAGGTGAAACACGTGCATAAACAGTGACTTTTTCTAAAACTTCGTTTAGTTGATCTTCTGTCAATTCATCTAGTTCCGTCCCGGTCAAAGCCAGGTTTCCTTCTTCAAAAATCCCGATTTGTTTTGCGATAGCAACAGCTGTTGTTTTGTGGTCACCAGTAATCATGATTGTTTTGATTCCTGCACTTCTTGCTTCTGTTACCGCCTGAGTCACTTCAGCACGTGGAGGATCGATCATAGCAAGCAAACCAACAAGGATCAAATCGTCTTCATCTTCAAATGATAAATCAAAATTATCAAGTGGACGGTAAGCAAAAGCTAGTACACGTAATGCTCGTGTTGAAAAAGCTTCATTTTGCTCTTGGAATTTTTTCATCAATTCATCCGTCATCGGAACGACTTCACCATTTAGCAATACTTTTTTACTGCGTTGGAAGACGATATCTGGTCCGCCTTTAACAAACAAGTAATTTTTGTTATCGATCGTGTGTCCAGTAGACATTAATTTTCGATCTGAGTCAAAAGGAAGTTCTGCTTGTCTTGGGTAGTTGTTTCGGATTTCCTGATAAGGCTGGTTTAATTTTTCACTAAAGTCGATAAACGCTACTTCCGTAGGGTCGCCCAATTTAGTACCGTCTTCACTGATCGATGCATCATTCGCTAAAACACTGATTTCGATCAAGCGACGTTCGTCAGCTGTCCATTTTGAAGGGTCATTTGTGAAATCCCCAGTATCGCCATTACCTAAAAAGTAGTCAACAACTGTCATTTTGTTTTGTGTCAATGTACCAGTCTTATCTGTACAGATGATACTTGTCGAACCAAGTGTTTCAACTGCTGGAAGTTTTCGGATAATGGCATGACGTTTCGCCATTTTATTCGTTCCCAAAGATAACACGATTGTTACGATAGACTGTAATGCTTCTGGAATAGCAGCTACGGCTACGGCTACGGCAAACATCACTGCGCTGACGATATCTGCAGTCATATCTCCTGTACCTTCTCCAAGATAAATACGAAACAGTTGGATACCTAAAATCAATAAAGACAATGCCAAAATAGCCAGACTTAGTTTTTTACTGAATTTATCCAGACCTCGTTGTAACGGAGTGACTTGCTCAGTTGTTGATTCCAAAAGGCCAGCAACTTGTCCGATCTCCGTATTATTCCCAGTTGAAGTCACTAAGAATTTACCGCGTCCGTAAGTTACGATCGTTCCACTGAATACCATATTTGTACGATCTCCGATTGGTACCGTACTTGTGATATCCGTTACTTCTTTTTCTGCAGAAGTCGACTCTCCTGTCAGCATACCTTCATCTACTTTTAATGATCCCGCATCTAGTAAACGTCCATCAGCAGGTACATAATCGCCTGCGTCTAACAACACGATATCTCCTACCACAAGTTCGTTTGCCGGAATCGTTTTTTCCTTACCATCACGAATCACTCGAGCATCGGGCGCTGAAAGGTTTTTCAACGCTTCTAAAGAACCTTCTGCTTTTTTTGTTTGGACAACACTGATTATAGAATTCAACATCAATACTGCAAAAATAACTAAGAATTCGATGTAGTCACCCATGACCATCTGAATCAGTGCGACAATCAGCAATACGATAACCATTGCATCTTTGAAAGTTTCTAAGAACAATTTCCAAGTTGGCTTCTTCGGCTTTTCTTTTAGCTGGTTCAAGCCATCTCTTTCTAATTTTTCCTTCGCTTGCGTGGTGCTCAATCCATCGGTTGAGCTCTGCGTTTGCTGCATCAACGAGTCGATCGTTTCTTTATAGACCGCTTGTTGTGCTTGTTCCTTGTTTTCCAAATTTCATCCCCCATTTTTTGATCTTGGCCCTAGTCCTGTCTGAAAAAAAAGAGACCTAAGACAAATACGCATTTGTCTTAGGTCTCACCATTTCATACAATACCAGAAAACCATTTGGTTAACTTACTGTTGATATTATCGCAACAAACGTTGCCGGTTACTCCCCTAAGGAGATATTCAACTGTACTAATATCCTACCTTATTAACCTACAGAAAGCAACTACTTTAGCCCGATTTACCTACATTTTCATGAAAGGAGTGAAAAGTATATTCACCTTGGTAGGCTTCTTTCTTCTATCATGCTATACTAATGTTATTGTATGTAAGGAGGAACATTTTTGTGGTATCTAGTATTATAACCGCCCTTTATCTATTAAATGCACTTATTGCTTTGGTGGCTATTTTGATCAAACCCCGAGATGTAGCAGCCATTTGGGCATGGCTCTTAGTATTGTTTGCCCTTCCTGGGGTGGGTTTTGTATTATATTTATTTTTCGGACGTGGATTAACGGATAAGAAAAAATTCTATCTCCGACAAAGTGACTTGAAAGAATTAGAAAACTTTCAGTCTTTTAGAGGAGATACCATTGAACATTACGATCCTGACATGGGCGATAAAGACAAACAGCAATTTGTTGACTTCTTCTCTTCATTAAATCGTATGCCGCTGACAAGAATGAATTCTGTCACTCTTCTCACAGACGGACAAGAGAAATTGGATTCACTGCTTCAAGATCTAAAAAAAGCCAAACATTCGATCCATATCGAATATTACGCATTTGTGACAGATAATATCGGCCAGCAAGTCTTACATGTTTTAGAAGAAAAAGCCGCAGAAGGCGTGGAAGTTCGAATATTATATGATGCATTTGGCTCTCATGGCACAAAAGCAAAAGATTTCAATCGTCTAATCAAAAATGGTGGACATGTCCATACATTTGTTACCTCACAAAAGGCATTACTTCGTTTCCGATTGAATTACCATGATCACCGAAAAATCGTTGTGATCGATGGAAAGATTAGTTATACCGGTGGTTTCAATATTGCCAATCAATATGTAAATACAACAAAAAAATTCGGCTATTGGCGCGATACGCATATACGGATTTTCGGTGCCGCTTCTTCTTTGCTCCAGCTTCGCTTCTTAACAGACTGGAACGTCTCAGTACCTGAAGAAAAAAAGGTCGGCTATCATTTGAATTATTTCTTTAAAAAAGCAGATCGAGATGAATCTAAGCTTGCTGATATATCCATCCAGCTTGTTTCAAGCGGACCGAATAACGAAAGGGAACAAATCAAGCTTTCATTTATCAAATTGATTACTTCTGCTAAAAAACGTGTTTGGATACAGACACCTTACCTTGTTCCTGATGAAAGTGTCATTGCTGCTTTAAAAATCGCAACTGCCTCTGGTGTAGATGTGAAAATCATGATTCCCAACAAACCGGATCATCCTTTTATTTATCGAGCAACACAATATTATGCTCGGCAGCTGATCAAGGAAAATGTACAAATCCTTGTCTATGAGAACGGCTTCCTCCATGCAAAAACATTGATAATGGATGATGAAATCTGCATGGTAGGTTCAGCAAATCAAGATATTCGTAGCTACCGATTGAATTTTGAAACAAGTGCTGTCATTTACGATCCTGAGTTTTTAGAAGAACTTGCTACTCAGTTCAAAGAAGATGAGACACATTGTTCATCCATGACAACTGAAACAGTCAAGGAAATGTCTAACTGGCTATTATTCAAGCAACAAATTTCTCGATTATTTTCTCCAATCCTATAATTTTTTTATTCAAGTAGAGAAAAATATACTAAGATTAAAGGGACTGTGACAAAAATCTTGTCACAGTCCCTTCTTCCGAACAAACGGTGTTCTCCTGCCAACTCCTCGGTCACAAGTCACAATATTCAACAAACATGAGAACTATTTTTCCGTTTGTTTCTCTAATACTCAGAACAGGACGCTGATCTCACAACTTCTTTCTTTTACTCTAATTCACCAGCTGCCCAATGATTGATGGGTCCATATTTGTGCCCTACATTTATTTCTTCACGAATTGCACGGTTTACATAGTCTTTTGCCAATCGGATCGCTTGTTCAACTGTTTTTCCTTTCGCTAACTCAGCTGCAATACATGCAGATAGCGAATCGCCAGTTCCGTTGATCCGGTCGGTAGGATAAAATGGTGCATTTAACCAAAATGATTTTCCTGATTCGAGCAATACGTAGTCATTGACTGTTTCTTGCTGCGCATCTTTAGCATGATGTCCTTTGATCATAACGTTTTTTGCACCCATATCTTGCAGTTCTTTTGCTGCTTGCACAAAATCTTCTTCAGCTGCTAATGTCCGTCCAGTCAGCTTTTCTGCTTCATAAAAATTAGGTGTCAGTACTTCGGCCAAAGGGACAAGCTTTTCTTTCAAGCTTTGCAAAGCAGATTCTTCTAGTAAAAGATTTCCATGTTTCGTTACGATTACGGGATCCACGACTAATGGTCCAAAATCATATTTTTGGTAATTTTTTACAACTGTCTCAATCAACTTTGAATCTGCTAGCATACCTGTTTTAGCTGCACGTATTTGAAAGTCCTTCGCAATCAGTTCAAATTCTTTGTCGATAAAATCTGTTGGCAATGTCACACTTGCTCCGATTCCGTAAGAATTACCTGCAACACATGCGGTCATGACAGAAACACCGTAAACATTTCTTGTAAAGAATGTATGCATATCTGCTTGCATCCCTGCGCTTCCATCGCTATCTGATCCTGCGATCGTCATTGCTTGTACATACTGATCTTCCATCAAATTGATTCCTCCATTTTTATAAAAAGATTTTTCATAATGCTGTTACTGTTTCTATCATATGTTTTTCAAAGTATCCCTCAGTAAATATACCACTACCTTTTCTTGGTAATCAAATTTATTTGAAAAAACATTTGTAATAAATCAGAAAATAGTTGTCATTTGTTTGTATTCGCTATTCTAATAATAAATAATCACTATTTGATTTATATATATTTCAGTATCCTTCTTGTTTTCATATAACCAAAGGCGCTATGATTTCCATATGAAAAAAATAAAGTCAGGTGAAAAAAATGAAACTTGAGGATAAAAAAGTCATTTTGAAGAAAATCAAACGACTACCAGACCAAATAGATGGCTATACGATCTGTTCTTTCAAAAAAGACAGGAGTATAAAAGCTTATACGCAAAACACAGAAAAAGGAATAATCTATTTCCTACATGAAGAAGGTTACGATACCCAAACCTTTATGTTTACTGAAAAAAAAGAATTTCATAAACAGATGAAAAAACTGATTGAAAAAGAATTTCCAAGAAGTCATAAACTCTATGTGAATCAGCAATTTTAACTTCTAACTGTTCTTTATTAATTAAAAATGTTCTGTAATAAAATAAAACTTTATAACAACTATAACAAAACAGAATACAAAACATAGGTTCTATAAGTTATAATCATAGTTGTTAGGTGATTTATCTAGTAAAAACACCAGATTTCAAATTTCACACAATTTAAACTAGATCAATCATCAACCTTCTTCAAATTGTTAGAACCCTTTCCCGAGGAGCTGCAGCATAAGCAAAAAAACAAACAGGAAGCCAAATGGCTAAGACATTTTTTCTATTAGTCTAGTTGTTTCTCGTCGCAAGTTTAAGACTTTAGAAAGTTATTTCTAATGATGTTTGGGTTGTTTTGATCAAAGCTTATGCACAGCTCCTTACCTATTATTTATCTCAACAGATCTAACAAATTAATGGACTATTTAAGGAGCTTTTTTATGCTTACGATCTATTCTTCTCGCACACATAGTTACCATCTGATGGCAAATTGGCTGAAAGACCATCAAATGCCTTACAGAGAACGAATTTTCACACCTAAACAGCCTTTAACAAGGAAAGAGATATTTTATTTATTGTCATTAACAGAAAACGGATTTGACGATCTATTAGCTAAACGCTCGATTGATTATAAAAATTTGAAAGATCAAATCGACCAATGTACGACCTCAGAGCTTGTCGATCTGATCGTCTCGCATTTTACTTTGTTACAACGTCCCATCATTACTGACGGAAAGAAATTATTAGTCGGATTCAATGAAGATAGCATGCGTCTTTTTATCCCTGTACAATGGCGCAGAAGTCAACTGAAATCTGTCTATAACGATTTTACATGGGTAAGCAATCTAGAAAATTCTACGGATTTAGATGATGAATTTTTAAATTGTTATATATAAAAAAGACTGTGACAAAAGCGTGTCACAGTCTTTTTTTCTACGCCGGATAAATAGAATATTTTTACAAATCTGAATACATTCACCAGTAATAAGCACTTTGAGTGAATTGACGATAAGAATGACGGACCAGACTGCCATAAATGATCAAGAAGACTCCCGTTCCTACCGTAACAAAAAATATAGAGGCACCGATACTACCATCCATATACCACATTAAAGAAGCCAAAAGTGGGAAAAGTGAAAAAATACATAATCCGATTCCTGCAATCAGTGAGAAGCCAAAACTTCGCTGATACCCTTCTTCTTTTTCTTTTGCTTCTGCTAATACTTTTTCAGGTATTTTCCGATGGTGCAAAAAGTGATTTAAACGTGTGATTTTCATACCAGAAGCAATAAAAAAACCGACAGCTAATGCTATACCGAAAATCAGACAAGAAATACCCATGAACACATATCCTGCTGAACAAAAGAAAAAAATACTTGCAAAAGATAAGCTAATGAATAGAACACCTGATGCCACTTGGAGACTTGCCGCTCTGTATTCTTTCCAGTAGTTTTCTGCTTCGCTTAAATAAATAGAAGCTGTGTTTGTTTTCGTCTCGTCAGCTTGATGTTTTTTTTCGACATCTAGTTCTTCTAATAATTCATCGATTGAACCAAATGTCGAAATTACTGTACCGATGGCCTCCTGTTCATTTTTTCCTTCTCCCATCAATTCATGATAATGGTCTTCCATATTTGCCAACAAATCAGTTTTTAGCTTATCTATCTCGGTACTTTGAGGTACTCCGATAAAAAGACTGTCTAAATAATTACGGATTGTATCCATTTAATTTCCCTCCAAAAATTGATCGACTACGTCTTTCGTCGTCAGCCACTCTTGCTTTTTTTCTTCTAAAAGATTACGCCCTATTTCAGTGATTTTATAATATGTCCGCTTTTTTCCATGAGTCACTTCTCCAGGATACGAAACAATCAGTTGATTCTTTTCTAAACGGGCAAAAACGGAGTAAAGTGTTGTCTCTTTGATCACATAGGAATCATTTGTCCTCTCACGAATCGTTTTAGAAATTTCATATCCATAAGAATCGTTTTTGTTAAGGATCGATAAAATAATCGCATCATTGTATCCGCGTATTCCATCACTTGAAATCATTTTCTTTCCTCCATATTACTCCATCTGTCGTTGTAATTAGAATAGCATGATTACTTCATCAGGTAAAGTAATTTTTTACAAAAAAATAAAAGGAACAGAAAGCAAAAGAAGCGTTATGCTTTTTTGCTTTCTATTCCCTTAATTTATTTATTTTACAACCATGACGTTACATGATGCGTGGTTGACTACATAGGAAGTAGTGGAACCTACTAGTGCACGTTCTACCGCATTCAGACCTGTCGCCCCCATGACAATCAGATCGATTGGTTCTTTCGATTCATGGAAATTAGCAATCAGTGTCTTTGGATAACCGTAAAGAACATATGTCTCGATATCTGTCAGGCCTTTTTCAATTGCCAAGTTTCGATGTTCTTTCATCTGGTTTTCCGCAACCTCATCCAATTCTTCCTGAAGGCTTGTTGTAACAAATGCAAAATCACCAAAGTAATTGCCTGTTACTTCATTGACATACAGGATGTGCAACGTTGCTTGATTTCGTTTGGCAATCGTGATTGCCTCAAGAAATGCTTTTTCTGCCTTTTCAGAACCATCAATTGCTACTAAAATATTACGATAAGTATCTACCATTGTAAACGCCTCCTTCACTGTTAGTGTAGCACGATTACAGTGTTAGAACAAACATTTTGTGAACGTTTTATCAAAAAATATCAGGCATCAAATCCGTTTTTTTCAGAGACCGTTTTAAACCAGCGACCTGATTTTTTGATCGTCCGTTTACCGTCTTGTGCCAAATCAACAGCGATAAAGCCATAGCGATTCTTATAAGCATTTGTCCAAGACCAGTTGTCCATACATGTCCACATGTGGTAACCCACACAATTGGTTCCTTCTTGGATTGCTTGATGGACGTATTTCAAATGATCCGTAACAAACTCGATCCGGTAATCATCTTCAATAATTCCTTCGCTGTTAACAAATCGTTCTTCTCCTTCGACCCCCATCCCATTTTCAGAAATATAGCATTTGATATTACCATAGTTTTCTCTTGTATTCGTTAAAATATCATAGATTCCTTTTTCGTAAATTTCCCATCCACGATATGGATTCATTTTTTTGTTAGGCATGTCGTAATTATCAAAATAATCATCTGGCATGGGGCTATGTTCGTGATTGATTGGAGTTTCTTTTGCTTTGATTCGACGAGGCTGATAGTAATTGATTCCTAGCAGGTCAATCGTGTTTTCACGGATGAGTTCTAGGTCTCCTTCATGGATCTCTGGCATTATAGCCAATTCTTTGACAATTTCGATCAACTCTTGTGGAAACTCTCCTTTCACTGCAGTGTCAAGGAATGATCGGTTGAAGAATGCGTCAGCGATCTTCGCCGCTTTTACATCTTCTGGGTTCGTTTCATCTCTCGGATAGCTTGGTGTCAGATTCAAGATGATTCCGATCTCACCATCATGTCCGCCTTCAT
Organism: Enterococcus sp. E4-150; assembly: GCF_035726465.1. Lineage (NCBI taxonomy): Bacteria > Bacillati > Bacillota > Bacilli > Lactobacillales > Enterococcaceae > Enterococcus > Enterococcus sp. E4-150. The sequence goes on from NZ_JAPRGK010000008.1 coordinate 99,886, forward strand.
GGTAGGCTTTGATTGCCTTTGCGCTTGCTAGATTCTCATGATAGCCTACTTGGACCGCTTCTTTCATATTGATATGATTTGGATAGTGGAATTGATACAAGTAGCCTCCTTCTACAGGTACGATTGGTTCATTATGAGTAAACCATTTTTTGACCAGATCTCCAAACAGTTCAAAGCACGCTGCTGCATAAGAAACATAAGCGTCGACCGTTTCTCTTGATAACCATCCGCCTTTTTCTTGCAGTGGTAGTGGCATATCGAAATGGTAAAGGTTCACAAAAGGTTCAATACCATTATCCAGCAATTCAGTAAAATAATCTCGATAAAAAGAAACAGCTTTTTGATTGATTTCACCTGTCCCTTCTGGAATCAAACGACTCCATTGGATAGATGTACGAAATGTGTTATGGCCAGTTTCTTTCATTAACTGAACATCTTCTTTGTATTTTGTGTAAACTTGCGAAGTTTTTTCAGGTCCTACTTGATCGAAGAATTTTTCAGGCTCTAATTCATACCAATGATCCCAAATATTTTCTCCTTTACCATCATCACTTACTCTTCCTTCTGTTTGCGGTCCGCTAGCAGCAGAACCCCACCAAAAATTTTCTGGGAATGTGTAGGTTTTCATTTTTTTACTTCCTCTCTTTTTCTTGATACCGTAATCATAACGAACCCTAAAAAATAAATCAATACTTTTTATGAAAATGACTAGACATTTAAAATTTTTGGCGTTATACTTTGTATGTAATCGATTGCAAATAAATTTGAGGTGAATAAAAATGAACGGTTTTATGGACAAGCTTTCTGAGAAAATCATGCCCTTAGCTAATTTATTAGGGCAAAATCGTTACCTTACAGTGCTGCGGGATGCTTTCATGCTTTCCTTCCCTTTAACGATGTTCGGTTCGATCGTTGTCGTTATCAATAACTTGCCTTTTTTCAGTGACGCAACAAAGGGAACTTTATCGAACTTATTCGGTAATGGGCAAAATGCAACAATGAGCATCATGTCGGTTTTTGTTACTTTTGGTATCGGCTATTATTTATCAAAATCTTATGACGTTGAAGGTATTTTCGGTGGTGCCGTGTCTTTTGCCAGCTTCTTGATTCTTACGCCTTTTGCAATGAAAACCGCTGGCGGTGAAGATGTGACTGGTGTGCTTTCACTTGATCGTCTTGGCGCAAAAGGAATGTTCATTGGAATGATCGCTGCTTTCTTGGCTGGAGAAATCTACTGCAGAATCACGAAACGCGGCTGGCAGATCAAAATGCCTGATGGAGTTCCGCCTGCAGTAACAAAATCATTTGCCGCTTTGATCCCTGCTGTAGTGACACTAACTATTTTCTTAGTAATCAATGCTGTGATGACTGGTATTTTCAATGCTAACTTACATGACGTCGTTTATGAAGTGATCCAAAAACCATTAACTGGTTTGGGAAGTAGTTTACCTGCAACATTGATTGCTTTGTTCTTTGTCCAATTCTTATGGTTCTTCGGACTTCACGGACAAATCATCGTCAACTCTGTAATGGACCCGATTTGGAATACACTGATGCTTGATAACTTAGAAGCTTATCAACATGGAAAAGAATTACCACACATCATCACAAAACCATTCATGGAAACCTTCACTGTTGGTATTGGTGGCTCTGGAATGACTTTAGCTGTCGTTTTATTGATGGCCTTTGTTCTTAAAAAGAAACAGTATCGTGATGTTGGACGATTAGCTTTAGCACCTGGTATTTTCAATGTAAATGAACCAGCGATCTTCGGTCTACCGATCGTATTGAATGCAACAATCCTTATTCCTTGGGTTGTGGCACCTCTAATCGTAACGACGTTCAATTATTTGGTAATGGCTGCTGGACTTGTCCCTGCACCAACTGGCGTCTCTGTTCCATGGACTGTGCCAATCATTGCAAGCGGTGTCTTAGCAACAAATTCATGGCTTGGTGGTATGCTGCAAGTCGTCGACTTTGTCATCGTTGCCTTTATCTGGTACCCATTCCTGAAAGTACTAGATAAACAACCAGATTTAGATATTGCTTAATAGATCATTAAGGGGTTGTGACAAAAACTTGTCACAACCTCTTTTTTCGAATAAACAATGTTCCAGATGCTACTTCGAGTTGTCGGAAGTATAATCTTTCGTTATACTCTAGAAGAGGTGAATAACGTGCCAAAATACGAAGAAATCGCAAATATTTTAAGAGAACGTATCCGTTCAAAAGAGTATCCTCCCGATAGTTTTTTGCCTAATCAAGTGGACTTGGTCAAAGAATTTGGTGCGAGCCGGATGACAATCAAAAAAGCCATCAATATCTTAGCAATGGAAGGACTTGTCTATTCGCAGCGAGGATCAGGAACGAAAATCTTGAATCATCCATTTATGCAAAAAGACACATCGCCCGCTAACGAGTATGAAGGTTTGAGTCTCCAAATGAAACGCAGACATCGTTCTTTGAAGAGTCAAATCATTCATTTTGATGTTGAATTCCCTAATCAATATATCCAAGAACGATTGATGATCGATGCCGAGCAACCTGTCTACAATATTCACCGGTTAAGGATCTTAGATGGCGAGCCATATGTTTTAGAGCATACCTTTATGCCAGTCCATCTTGTGCCGGGTTTAAAAAAAGAACATTTGTTAGCCTCTATCTATGATCATCTTCATCAAGAATTGAATGTCCATTTTGCAGGGGCTTATCGTGCTATTTCTGCAGATAAAAGTGATGAATATGATCAGCAATATTTGAACTGTGCAGAAAACGATCCTGTACTGGAAGTTCAGCAAGTCGTCTATCTCAAAGATGGACAGCCGATTGAATATTCTTCCAGCCGAAACCGATTTGATGTTCGGAACTATTCTGTGCTGGATGTGCGTTCAACTTAACCAAAGAGGTTGTGAAAAAGCCGTTTACCAAGAGATCGTGACAGTGGTAAGCAGTTTCAAGTAACAAGAAGAGATCGTGAAATCAACATTCTATCCTATCCTAAGCATTAGCTCAAAAATGAAAAAATAACTCAGCATAAAAAGACTTATGACCACCCGTAATGATTCTAAAGTTAGCTTTTTAAAGCTAGTTTTTTTGAAATCGATACAGCTAGTCGTAAGTCTTTTTATTTTATTGATCCGTCCCTCCTCTTTTCCATTCTTGATTCCTTTCTGATACTTTAGAAGACAAATTAATTGTAAAATAGAGATGCACCCTCTATACTATGTCTAAATCAACTACTTACTTTTTGTAAGTTAACAGGAGGAAATTTATCATGGATACACAAATCAGAGGAATTCACCACGTCACAGCAATGACATCTAGCGCTACAAAAATCTACCGCTTTTTTACAGATATTTTAGGAATGCGCTTAATCAAAAAAACAGTTAACCAAGATGACATCGAAACTTACCATCTTTACTTTACAGACGATACTGGTGCGCCAGGAACAGATATGACTTTCTTTGATTTTCCAAATCAGCCAAAAGGAAAAAAAGGAACAGATACGATCTCTCGTGCTTCTTTCCGTGTGCCAAGTGACGCTGCATTAGACTTTTGGTTGGAACGTTTTGAAAAATATGACGTTACTCATTCAGCAATCAATGAACGTTTCGGCAAAAAATATATCGAATTTGAAGATTTCGATAATCAGTATTATCAATTGATCTCTGACGAAAACAATCAAGGTGTAGCAGCTGGCATTCCTTGGAAAAACAGCAATGTACCGGCAGAGTTTGCGATCACAGGACTTGGACCTGTCTTTGTCCGTGTCAGTCAATTAGAGCATATCCGCTTGATTCTTGAAAAAATCTTAGGATTCAAAGAAACAGACCATTCAGGAGATTTCTACTTATTTGAAATCGGTGAAGGGGGAAATGGTGCAAGCATCATTATTGAACATCGGACAGACTTGCCAAAAGCAATCGAAGGATTTGGAAATATCCATCACTTAGCATTGCGTGTAGCAGACAAAGAAGCATTGGAATACTGGATTCAAGTAATCAATAAGATTGAATTGCCAAATTCTGGTTTCGTCGATCGTTTCTATTTCCAATCTGAGTACTTCCTAGCCGCTCATCACGTACTGTTTGAATTAGCAACTGATGGTCCTGGATTCCTTGAAGATGAACCAGCAGAATCAGCAGGAGAAAAACTATCTCTTCCTCCATTCTTAGAAGAACGTCGTGAAGCCATTGAAGCCTATGTCCGTCCTTTCGATACAAGTGATGCAAATAAAAAACGTGAATAATCTCTTCATGCTACTTCATTTTTTGCATCTATAGAAACAGAAAAGAGGGAACAAAATGACCTATATTTTTGAAAAAGGAACAAGTGGCAAGCATTTGATCTTACTTCATGGCACAGGTGGCGATGAACATTCTTTACTGGATATCGCTCACTTTCTTGCACCAAACAGTACATTGCTTTCTTTTCGTGGCACGGTCCAAGAAGATGGGATGAATCGTTTTTTCAAACGTAATGGATTGAATCAATTCGACCTGGACAGTTTGGAAAAAGAAACAGATAAACTCCATGAAAAAATCAAAGAAATCAGCGAAACAGAACAGATACCGTTAAGTGATTGGCTGCTTGTCGGCTATTCAAATGGCGCAAACATCGCTGCTCATTTATTATTGGAGCGTGAGACCGAGCTAAATAAAGGGTTGTTTTTCCATCCGATGTCTCTAGGTGTCCATCAAAGCCGTTCCACATTAGAAGATAAAACCGTCTGGCTTTCTTATGGTGATAACGATCCAATCGTTTCCCCTGCTTCCTTTAAAGAATTGGCCGATCAATTCGAAACACGCCAAGCAAATGTGACTATTCAGCTAACTGTAACAGGTCATCAGTTGACGATGGACGAAATCGAGCAAGCGAGGGAATGGACAGACCACCTCTTAACTAAATAAAATAAAAGAACTACGACTTACATAATACAACCTGAAGCAGATATCGATCTGGATCAGATTTTGTGAAAGTCGTAGTTTTTGTGTCAGATAGGTTAGTCTCCACCAGCTGCAATAACAGATTTATTATAAATAGCCGTTTTATGTTTCAACTCTTCCAATCCCCCGATTTTCTCACCTTTTGAATAAAAACCGTCAGTAATCCCTAATGCTTGAAAAATCGTCTGCTTGTAGGCAATTTCTGCATTCCATTCAACTGTATCAAGGATTTGCAGTGCTTTATGGATAGCTTCGATTCCTGATTCTCCACCTGTGTTGATCAATACGCCATGAGAGTTGAGCAGCAACATATGCGGTAATTCGAGATGCTGTTTTTTTACATAGTCGCTTGTCAATTCAGCAAGTTCTTCAGAGCAATTAGGCTCAAAGTCCATGACAGGAATCTCTTTTACTTTAGCTGTGGCTTCTGTCAAATTAGGCATAGGCAACCCAGTAGTCGCCCAGAACATTGCATTAGGCGCATGAGCATGGAGGACAGCTTTGATAGCTGGATTAGTCTCGTACATCGCTTCATGCATATTGATCTCCCGAGTTAAATGACCGACTCCGTCAACGATTCTACGCGTTCTTGGTTCTACTACTAGAACCTGTGCAGGAGAAATCTCTCCTAGATAGGCTTCTGACATCATGGTCGGCGTCATGATGATGTAGTCTTTCCCTTGATCATCAGTGGTTTTAAAGGAAAAATTCCCTCCTGCGACATTTGTGTTTTTCCTTTCGAAAATCACTCTTACGATACGTGCCATGTCCTGTCGTTCTCTCTCAAATAACATACGTCCATCTGACATAATGACCCCTCCATTATCTTTTTATAAAACTTTTTTCTCTCAATATTTCTTTGGTAGCTTCTTTTATTTTTATTGATTCTTCTATTTTCCGTTTTCTTTTTTCATCGTACTCTCTGAATAAAACGTGATTTCCATATTTATAGATCACTAGTGCGAAAAAAATGACCAATAGATTGATGATGATATTCTGAGTAAAGAGTCCATATAGAAATAGCAGAAGTGTACCACAAAGAGCGACTGTCCATTTTATTTTATCTGTCTCTTCTCTTTTCATTACTTTCCCACCATTTCAATGCTATTTTTGTAGTTCAGCATAACGTTCACTCGGTACTTTCGCTTTTATCATATATTTATAAAGTAGAACAAACAGTCCTAGAAAAATCACGCATCCTACAATAGCGAGAATATTCCTATTAAATGCCTCCGCAAATAAAACCCTGAACTCCGGCCCTTCTATGGATGACCATGTGATCAACTGTCCTTTCTTGATTCCCTCGACTGCTCCGCTTTTTTCTGCTAAATCACTGAGTATTGGCGCAAGGTAAGTGGCCCCGTACAAATAAATAGGCATCGTGAGGATTCCCAAGATCAGCATACGAGCCAAGTTTCCTCCTGTTAAAAGTAATCCGCCGACCGCAATCGAATAGTTGATAATCCCTGCTAATGGTAATACTTGGTTTCCTGGCAAAATAATGGCATAACCAATAAACACAGGAACAAGTAAAATAGCATTAACCCAAATTTCTGAACGACCAGCTAATATCGGCCAGTCCAATCCGATATATACTTCACGATCCTTAAACCGCTTTTTCATAAATTCTGACATAGCGTCTGCTAGAGGAGACAAAGATTGCATGAACATTTTAGAGATCATAGGAAACAAACTTAATGCTGTAGCTGTTTGGATCGCTAGATTAAGAGAACCTGAAACGCCATACGCAGCAGCAAATCCAAGCCCCAATCCAATAATGAATCCCATTACAGAGTTTTCAGAGAAGATCCCAATTTTCTTCTTCAATGCATTCGTATCCGCTCGTTTATTTAAAGCAGGAATTTTATCCATGATCATATTGAAAGGCAGCAACAAGACAGCGGCAGATGTCATAAAATGAGTCACTGTTACTAATGGAATCCCTGTGAGATCTTGTATATGTTTTTGAAACATATCACCAAGCTTTAATTCCAATATAACTTGGACCATTGCAGTAAGAAAGCCTGCAGCCAAACTACCGGAAACATAATAAACTAAATAAGCAGTTAAAGCTTTCCCCCAAACATTCCACATATCAACATTTAACGTCTTCGTCCAATTAAAAATTAACAGTACAAAATTGACCCCAATCGTTACTGCAAAAAATATAAAAGCATAACTCCACGACCATGTGATGCTTGCTGCACCTGTCCACCCAAGATCAAGTGCAGGCAAACTGATTCCCGTATTTTTAGCCAATGCTTCTGATGCTGGACTTACTGCGTTAGACATATAGCCAATGACCATAGACATTCCGCTAAAAGCAATCCCTAAAGTTAAAGCAGACATGAATGCTTTTTTTAATTTCATCCCTGCCAACAATCCAAGTATCAAAATAATCAGGGGAACAAAAATGGCTGATCCTAAGTTCAAAACATAATTGATAATGGTTTGGAAAACTTCCATAAATAAACCTTCTTTCTTTCGAAATATAGTAGATAAAACTATGAACCAACTTTTTTATCCAACAATCCTCCTTTACTGTACTAACTCTTTGATACTGTCATAAATGGGTTCTACACCCATTCCAGTTAAAAATGGAATTCCTGGAAATACTTCAATACCCAAATCTTTTGCTTGTTCAAGTACTTCCTCATCAGGTTGTGCGACATACACATAGATTCCAGCAGTTAGAAGCTCATTTTGAATCGATTTGTAATCAACTGCTTCTACAGGAAATGCGATGCCGTCATCTTCTAACATACTTTGGATCTTACTAGCGATTGTCTGACTCGTTGCTACTCCACTTCCACATGCGACAATTAACCGATTTTTCATTTTTTCTTCCTCCTAAATATAATTTGTAATAAGTTCGTATATGTTTTGCGGTGTTTCTTGTTTCTTATAATTTTCCACGAATGTTTCATCCATGAATAAATTCATAAACGCTTGAAGTAATCCTACTTGTTCTTTTGGTTCTTTGATTCCTAAAAAAAATAGATTTTCTACAGTCATTTCCTGATTATCCCCCATTTGATAAAAATAAATTGGGGTCTTCAGCTGCATAACAAAAACAAATGGCTTTTCGACATATTCACATTCCGAATGTGGCAGCGCGATATTTAAATACTTAGTAATCAATCCAGTAGGAAATTCTCTTTCTCTTGCAATCAGTCCATTCAAATAATTCTCATTGACGTACCCCATTTTTTCTAATCGTTGTGCAGCGATTAAAAAAGCTTCTTCTTTATTTTTTACTTCTACCGCTAATTGAATCAAACTAGGAACGAACATCTCTTTATATTTCATTCCAACCTCCTCCTTTTTGATTAAGTTTGTTAATTTATTGTTCTACTAAGTTCATCTTTGTTTTACAAGAACATTATATTTCTGTTAGTTTGTTTTGTCAACGCTTTCAAAAGAAATTTATTTTGTTAAATTTGATCTACTTGAAAATAAAATCGTTTATCTATATAATTAAGAAGAACAAAGTCGAACAAAAATTGACTTTTATGTTAAAGGAGTAATTCATATGCTGAAAAAAGAAAGACAAGAACGAATCATTACGTTATTAGAGAAAGATTTTTATTTAACTAATTCAGAAATCGCTAACAAATTAGGCGTATCAGAAATGACCATACGCCGAGATGTCACTGAATTAGCAAAAAAAAATAAAGTAAAAAAGCTATATGGTGGCGTTGAACGAAAGGAACCTTATAATCGAGAACTATCGACTCAAGAAAAAATTGATACGAATGTAGCCGAAAAAAAATATATTGGTCAAGTCATGAACAGTATGATTCCCGATAATTCTACTATTTATGTCGGTGCTGGAACAACGATCCTATATGCACTTCCTTTCATTCAAAAGAAAAATCTATTTGTAATTACAAACAGTTTGATTGCTTTCAACTATTTAAAGAATCATACAAGTTATCGGATTTTACTTACTGGTGGCGAATTTTCTCCTATTACAGAAGAGTTCATTGGGGAAGTTGCAGAAAGATCTTTTGAAAGTTTGAATGTCGATATCTCTTTCGCTGCAACAAACGGCATATTTGATAACAATGTGACAACCGCTCAATTTATTGAGGGAAATATTCAGAACGCAGCGCTCAATGCAGCAAAAATCAAATGCATTGTTGCAGATTATTCAAAATTAAATAAATCAGACGTCTATACTTTTAGAAAATTAACCGATTTTGATTATCTAATAACCGATAATCATTTATCAGAACAGGATTTCAATCATTATTCAAAATACTTAACAATATTAAAGGAGCCCAAAAATGATACTGACAATCACGATGAACCCATCCATTGATTCCATTTATTTTACAAAACACTTTGAATTAGGTACGATGACACGCTTTGATTCTCCGGTACGCTATGTAGGCGGCAAGGGAATCAATTGCGGACGAGCTTCTGCTCTACTAGGTTCATCAGTTATTTTAACGGGGTTTTTGGGCGGTTATTTTGGCAGTATGATTCAAGATATGCTGAAAAATGAAAATTTGTTTGATTTGCATTTTTTACCTATTGCAGAAGAATCAAGAGGTGCCGTCACGATCATGCATGATGATGAAACGCAGACAGAGCTAGTGGAAGCTGGTCCTGAAATAGCAGATACTACTATCAAAAAATTAATGAATGATATCAAACAAATCAGTAAAAATAATTACCTTTCAGTCATTACAATAAATGGTTCTGTTAACAATCCAGATCCCTTTTTGTATGCTAAATTATTACAATATATCAAAGAACAAATAGATCCTTCCACCTATATATTAATGGATATATCTGGACAACATCTCCGTGAAGTCTTAGCAAGTAAGTATAAACCGATGTTCATCAAACCTAATATCCATGAGTTTTCAGATATCATCCATCAAAAAATTACTCAAAAAAGCGACATAAAACACCATCTAAAAACAAATCCACTATTTAAAGATATCGATGTTATCATGATTTCTTGCGGCTCGTATGGTGCAGTAGTCAAAGTAAAAGAAGAATTTTGGAATGTTGAGATCCCTAAGATTCCTATCATTAATACAACAGGCTCTGGGGATGCCACTGTTGGAGGTTTTGCTCATTCATTAGAACAGAATTATCCTTTAAAAGAATGTGTAAGGTACGCAATGGCTTGCGGCATGTCGAATGCACAGCAATCAGAAGTCGGGAAAGTTATCCCAGCTGATGTAAAAAATTTAGCAAAAAATATTAAAATCACAGAAATGAAATAAATAGTACAAAGTAAATAATTGTTTATATGAAATGAGACACAAAGAGACTGTGACAAAAAACGTGTGTACCGACCCCCAAAAGTTAGATTTTTTGGTCTAACTTTTGGGGGTCGGTACAGTGTCACAGTCCTTTTTTCGAATAAACGGTGTTCTCCTACCAACTCCTCGGTCACAAGTCACAATATTCAACAAGCATGAGAAGCTATTTTTTGAAATTGCTCCTTGTGACTCAGAGTTAAACGGCAGGCTCACGACCTCTTGGTATAAACGGTGTTCAAAAGCCAGTTTCTCGGTATTAAGCCAAATTTATGCAAAAATGTGGAAAGCCATTTTCACAAAATTTTTCTTAATACTCGAAACTAAGCGGCTTTTTCACAACCTCTTCTTTAAACGGTGCTCAAAAGCTTGCATCTACGCTAATGAGTCCAACCAAGTCAAAAATGAGGAGCTTTTTTGGCTGTCCTTATTACTTGATGCAGGTCAGTTTTTTCATAATCTCTTTTAGATTAAATCCTTTTGGTTACACAAGGTTCTCTTCAAAGAATGTTGCCATTTTTTCAAATGGAATGATGTCTGTCTGGTCGTATAGATCTGTATGGGATGCTCCTGGAATGATCATGAGTTCCTTGTTGTCACCTTTTAGTTCTTTGAAAGCGTCCTCCCCAAAGTAACGTGAATGAGCTTTTTCCCCGTGAATGACTAAGACTGCATGACGGATTTCTGGAATATAATGCAATAGTTTTGCATTCATAAGTGACAACCCTGATGTCCTATTCCAACCATCATTGGAGTTTAAAGAACGGACATGATATCCGCGGTCTGTTTTATAATACGCATGATAGTCTTTGACAAATTGAGGAGCATCTTCAGGCAACGGATCAACCACACCTCCAGCACGTGCGTAGTCCCCTTGTTTGAAATCAATGATGCGTTGTGCATTTAATTCTTCACGCATTTCATATCGGGCATTTTCATCCATAACATCGAAGTAGCCATTTGCTGTTACTCGAGTCATGTCATACATTGTGGAAACAACTGTTGCTTTGACCCGCGTATCGATAGCTGCTGCATTCAATGCCATACCTCCCCATCCACAAATACCAATGATTCCGATTCTCTCAGGGTTTACATTTTTTTGTACAGATAAAAAGTCTACTGCCGCTTGGAAATCTTCCGTATTGATATCAGGCGAAGCAACATATCGAGGTACTCCTCCGCTTTCTCCTGTAAACGATGGATCAAACGCAATCGTTAAAAAGCCTCTTTCAGCCATCGTCTGCGCATATAGACCAGACGATTGTTCCTTCACTGCACCAAATGGCCCGCTCACAGCGATTGCCGGCAATTTCTTTTCACTTACTTCTTTTGGTTCATATAAATCAGCGACTAATGTGATACCAAAACGATTCGGGAAGCTCACCTTTCGATGATTGACTTGATTGCTTTTTGGAAATACTTTGTCCCATTCTTGTGTGATGTTTAATTCTTTATTCATATTCTAGACTCTCCTTTGATCAAAATTGACATTTGTTTTTGAATGTATTATTATGATGAAACTTAAACTTAACTTTAGGTCAAGGTAAAAATTTTATTTTAGGAGGATTTTTTTATGTATTCCATTGGACAAGTGTCTAAAATGTTTGGATTGCCTGTTTCTACTTTACGTTATTACGACAAAGAGGGATTATTTCCTGATATCCAGCGTGTTTCTGGTATTAGAAAATTTTCAGAGAATGAGTTAGAGGCTTTGAGAGTCATTGACTGTTTGAAAAAATCTGGTTTAGAAATAAAAGACATCAAGCAATTCATGGAATGGAGCAAAGAAGGCAGTAAGACATTTGAGGTTCGTAAAGAACTATTTGAAAAACAAAAAGAAGTAGTAGAAAAAGAAATAGCAAAATTAGAAAGAGTACTCGCTATGCTAAACTACAAAAGCTGGTACTATGAAGAAGCAATAAAAGCCGGCAATGAAGAAGCCGTATTGACAATGATTCCTGATAATTTACCCCAACATGTAAAAGAAGCTTATGAACATTCTCATTGAACAAACGGATAACTCGCTTTCCTTCTCTATGAACTTCATGAAAACATGAATAAACACCTCTAACTGATTGTTAGAAGTGTTTATTTTTTCACTCAAGTATCCTGCACTTACAGAAATATCCTTTTTACCGCCATCCTAATTCTGGAGCGATATCTTTTACGATTGTTTCAAGCAAGTGCATGTTGTATTCTACCCCCAAAGTATTAGGAATCGTGACAAGTACTGTGTCTGCTTCTTTGATTGCTTCATCTTCAGCTAGCTCCTTGATTAATTGATCAGGTTCACCAGCAAAAGTTTTTCCAAAAATCGTCGGGTTCCGGTGATAAGCAAGATAGCCGACAGCATCTTGTTGCGGACTACCGTCTTGTCCAAATAAGCGTCGATCCAAATCAGTGGTGATTGGCTGAATCGAGCGAGTAACTAATGTTCTTGGTTCAAAATCATGACCTGCTTGCTTCCACGCTTCTTTATACGCACGTAATTGGTTTGCTTGTTGGATATGGAATGGCTCATGGGATTCGTAATTGACTAATGTAGATGATTGCAGATTCATTCCATGTTGTGCTGCCCAGATTGCCGTTTGCTGCGAACCAGCTCCCCACCAGATTCTTTGTCGTAATCCTTCTGAATAAGGTTCTATCCGTAATTTTCCTGATCCTTGCGGGAACATTGGTTGAGGATTTGGTTCTGCAAATGGTTTTCCTTCAAGTAATTCCAAGAATTCAAGGGTGCGTTCCCGTGTTACCTCTTTGATTTCTTCTTCACTGTAATCATAACCAAAGTATTTCCAGCCATCTAGAACTTGTTCAGGTGAACCACGCCCCAATCCTAGTTGCACTCTTCCTTGCGTGATGATATCTGTCAATCCGGCATTTTCTGCCATATAATAAGGGTTTTCATATCGCATATCAATAAGTCCTGTACCGATTTCAATCTTACTTGTCTTTGCGCCGATTGCCGCTAGCAAAGGAAACGGCGACCCAATCTGAGGGGCAAAATGATGTACGCGGAAAAACGCTCCGTCCACTCCGATTTTTTCTGCTTCCACCGCTAAATCAATCGATTGCAAATAAGCATCTTGAGCTGATTTCACAAGCGATCCTTTCTCCATCCAATGTCCAAAGCTTAAAAAGCCGATTTTTTTCAAGGTAATGACCTCCTTTAAACCTACAAAAATGGAAGGTTTTTTATTTTTAATATGAACTGATTCTACTACTTTTTTTCTTAAAAGACGAATAATTGTTCTCGCCTCACAATCAAGAAATGTATCGGCTTACTACACCCCTACTTTCTTCATCATCTGCCGTGTCTTAATCTCTTTTAACAGTCTGTTACATCGTTGATTTTTGACTCAAAATGATTGTTTCTAACATGTATTTATGGTAAAAAAGACAAGATGAGTTCTTTGTACACATCGATTTATACGCTGAACAAAAAGAAATATATAAACTAAGAAACCCATTGTTTTTTTCGCTCCATCACATAGAGTTTACTTTAGATAAACAGTGACATTTACTAATCCATAACGGAGGAAATCAAATGAAAAAAATCTATTTCTTATGTACGGGCAATTCATGTCGCAGTCAAATAGCAGAAGGCTACGCGCGTAAATACTTGTCTCCTTCAATGTTTGAGATCAGAAGTGCGGGGATCGAGACACATGGCTTGAATCCAAGAGCTGTAAAAATCATGGCAGAAGAC